>CAIJIZ010000842.1 GCA_903820735.1 uncultured Pirellula sp. | reverse complement strand
TCGCCAAACCGTTGTTGCCGGCAGGAGGAAGTTGAAAATCGACGCGGAAAACAAAATCGCCGTAGCTCTTCTCGGAGTATAGAACACCACCCTTGCCTTGAAGGCACTGAACGGCACCCTCGGTCACAGTGTAGTTACCAACCGCACCCTTCCAACCTGCCAAGTCTTTTCCATTGAACAGCACATCGAACTTCTTGCTGCTCTTCGACAACTCTTCGTCTTCAGCCTTACGCAAAATTCCATTGGCTTCCTCAGCGCTGAACTCCTGCAACTTGATGTTCTTGAATCGAATCTCAGCTCCGTGCGTTTGCAGTTGAATCGGGCCGCGTTGAATCAACGGTTGCCCAGGAGCGAAGTAATCGTGAAGCCTCGCATCGACCACTACCGGCTTGTCGTTGAGCCATACCCAGCATCGCTCTCCGACCAGTCGCATCTTCATGGTGTTCCATTGACCCACCGGATTGTCCGCACGCACCAAGGGATCCTTACCAGCCCATCCCGCTGGATTGTTCCATAGACCGCCACTTCCCTTCTCATTGCCGTTCTTGCGATTGTTCTCCGCATCCGGATCCCAAATCTGAACTTGAGGTACACCTCGCAAATAAATCCCGGAATCACAATCCTTGACGATTCTGTAATCCAACATCAAATCGAAGTCGCCGAAGTCTGCGTTGGTCGTGAGGTAGGCCCCTTGACCGTCGTTAACGATCTCGCCGTTGATCTCGCCGTTGTCGACTCGCCAATGGTCTGCAATCTCTTTGTTCCACTTCGCTTTGTCCGCCTCTGGCGTCGAATCCCACTTGCGGGGATCCACCGTCGGTCGACCATGCCAACCATCAAAGTCCTTGCCGTTGAACAACGACTTGGGCTCTGAAGCATTCGCAACACTTGTCGAGAATCCAAAGAGACCCGCAAAAACAATACCCGCACAAACCATCGTCGCTTTTTTCATAAAACAGAACCATCTGTTCCAAGAGGAGAGGGATACAATTCGATGCATGAGAATTCGCATGTAGAAAATAGAAAGGTGCCAGAAGCAAAGCGTGCCTACGCAATACGCCTTGCGAAATCTCCGACCGGGTCAGCCCGCTCGGAGATATCCAAAGGTGGGAGGATGGACATACCATCCGTACATACTCAATTCTACCAAGAAAACATCCACTAGGCGAAGCCTCGCTTCGGGCTTTCACCAATTTTCCATCCCCCCTGTGATTCTTATCAATCCACTGATTCGACCAACCTGCCGAACCGAACCAAACCTTGGGTTCTTGAGTTCGAAATCGGATCGCCGGAGAATAAGCCCAAGCGATTCTCTCAGATTTCTCGCTGCACTCTCGCGAATACCCAAGATATACAGTAGAAGTACGAATACCTGGATACACCTCGTCCTTAATTTTCGAATCCACGATCGCTATGGCTGCTCCCCCTGCCTCATCTCTCCCCTTAAACTCCACTCTTGCCATCGATGTCGATCACCTATCGAAATCCTACCGCGAAGGATTGATCTTCCCTCGCATTCATGCTGCCCTGAAGGAAGTCTCGCTGCAAGTAACTCGCGGGGAAGTCTTTGGACTGCTCGGTCCAAACGGCGCTGGAAAAACAACCCTAATCAAAGTCCTCCTCGGGATCCTACATCCGAACAAAGGTTCCGCCCAAGTTTTAAAACTGCCGGCAGGTAGCAAGGCCGCGCGGCGGCGCATCGGTTACCTTCCCGAGAACTTGGTATTCCCACGTCACCACACAGCTCGCAGCGCTCTGTACTTCTACGGTCGCCTAAGCGAAATGTCGAACTCCCAAATCGCTGCAAGGGAAAATGAACTTTTCGAACTCGTCAGCCTCAAGGGCCGCGAGAACGAAGCTGTCCGACGCTACTCGAAAGGTATGCGGCAACGCCTTGGGCTCGCCCAAGCGATGCTTCACGACCCCGACTTGCTAATCCTCGATGAACCCACCGACGGACTTGACCCCATGGGGCGCTCCCAAATCCGTGAAGTCCTAGAAAAAATGAAAAATCGCGGCAAAACGGTTTTCCTCAACAGCCACATCCTTCAAGAAGTCGAGCTGATCTGCGACCGAGTCGCGATCATGGCGCTCGGTAAGCTGCGCGGAATCGGCACGATCGATGGACTGATTCGAAACCACACTCAAGAAAACGCAGCAGCGCTGGTTCTAGAAGTCATCGCCTCTCCATCGAGCATCGAGCAACTGCACATACTCCCCGAATACGCATCCGTCGAGCCAATCGTCTTCGAAAGCCTCGTCGAACAATCCTCTGCAGCCCCCGAG
>CAIJIZ010000841.1 GCA_903820735.1 uncultured Pirellula sp. | reverse complement strand
GGGCACAACTGGCGTGTTCCTAATGTCCATGGAAAACGCGCCGTGCGACACGTCGTCTATGACACGAACTATTGGAAGTCTTTTCTGTACGGACGACTTTCGGTCCCCTTGGGAGATCGAGGCTGTCTGTCGCTCTTTGGTGACTCTCCCGAGATGCATCGGCTCTTTGCCGAACATCTCACGGCCGAATACAGGATCAAAACCGAAGGGCGTGGTCGTAGCGTCGATGAATGGAAGTCGCGACCGGAGCGAGGAGACAACCACTGGCTCGATTGCATCGTCGGATGTGCGGTCGCAGCCTCGATGCAAGGTGCGGCGCTGAAAGAATTCACTGGGGTTGCTCCCCAGAGTAGGTCACGGGTTAGTTTCGCGGAAATCCAACGAAAGAGGAATCGCCATGACAAAGGTTGAAATCAAGCGGGGACTCGTCTGCAGCGAGTGCGGACATGAAACGCTCGATGTGGTTTACACACGCAAACGGGAATCGAAGATTGTTCGGCTACGTCGATGTCCAAAGTGCCAAACAAGATTCCTGACCACGGAACGATTGGTCGGGACGATCGCCCAGCGCGAGAAGCCGCAAGCCAAAAAGTAGGAGTTTCAATCAGCAAAAAGACTGGGAATCGCAGGCCGAGTTCCATAGGTGTAACTGGCTTTCTGAAAACCTTGTTTGCCTCTATGCAGCAAGCTGAGTGCTGCTAAAACTTCAAACGTCGATCCACATCGACCTCTACCCAACTAACGATCGACCCACACATCAACCGACCCATTCTTTCTTGGTCGCGTTCCTCTTTGCGTGTGAGTCACTTGCCCATGGCAGAAATCGAAGAATCCATTCGCACCAATGCGGAAGGTCCTGCCAAAGCTTCTGGCGACGCAGGCAGCGTGGAACAGCACAAACTGACTGACCAAATCGAAGCCGATCGCTATCTAGCCTCAAAGCAAGCCGCGAAATCGAAGCGTCGTGGCTTGGTCTTCAACAAGATTGTTCCACCGGGGGCCGAGTAACCGTGTTGTCCTGGATTTCCAATTGGTGGTCGCCAAAGAGTACTCCTTCGCAAGCACGAAGCGTTGCGAGGGTTGTGCGCGCACGCTATGACGCTGCGGTGACCACTGACGATAATCGACGCCATTGGGCCAATGCCGACGGGCTCTCGCCCAACGCATCCAATAGCGCCGCTGTTCGCCGGATTCTCAGGAACCGTGCTCGTTATGAAACGGCCAACAACTCGTATGCACGCGGGATCGTACTGACCCTCGCGCATGACGTAGTGGGTACCGGCCCCCGGTTGCAAATGCTCACTGGCGACTCTGAAGCCAATCGTCGCATCGAGCTAGCTTTCATGCTGTGGGCTCGTTCGGTGCATCTCGCTGAGAAACTCCGCACGATGCGGATGGCACGCGCCACGGATGGCGAATCTTTCGCAATCCTCACGAACAATCCTCGCCTCAATACGGAGGTCCAACTCGACCTTCGCCTCGTCGAGGCAGACCAGGTCACGACGCCCGATCTCGACCAGCTTTCCACCATCGCCGTGGACGGGATCGTGTTTGATTCCTCTGGAAATCCAGTTGAATACCATGTTCTTCGCACTCACCCAGGGGATGGCTTTTACTCGGCTCGCAGCGACTATGACCGCATCCCAGCCGATGCTGTGCTGCACTGGTTTCGAGCCGATCGCCCAGGACAAACCCGCGGCATCCCGGACATCATGCCGGCATTGCCACTCTTCGCACAACTTCGCCGATTCACGCTCGCGGTGCTGGCAGCAGCTGAAACCGCAGCCGATTTTGCGGGGATCCTCTACACCGATGCGCCGGCCAATGGTGAAGCCGACGCGGCCGAGCCCTTTGAACCAATCGAACTCGAAAAGCGAGCTTT
>CAIJIZ010000840.1 GCA_903820735.1 uncultured Pirellula sp. | reverse complement strand
GTGTTTGCGGCCCGGGAGGACCGCACCACGTAAAAGGACCGCACCACGATTCGACGCACCACAATCCTGCAACAACACTAACACTATCCCATCCCTGTCCTCTTTGCGTCTTAGCGTCTTTGCGTGAGACATCGGTTCGATTCTCACGCGCGAACTCATCACCACATCACGCCATTCTTAATTCTCAGTCGGTTTAACTCTGGGAAAGAAACTTAGTAAACCCAAAATCATCACCCACTCAAACAGAAATAAATTCATCGACAACTCGATCCCAAGATGAAGCGACAAGCCGAGCATGATGGCTATCCATCGTAAACGAGGGATCCATAACCCTATCGGCAAAAATGCTTCAATCAACAATGTCCCATACGAACCAATCTGACTTATCCAATGCGAATCAAACCATTCGCTTGGTATCAGCCTTCCATAGTTGTCGTTCATCCGAGATACAAACCATATAGCCGTTCCGTTCTGCCATGTCTCTCCAACAAGCTTGCTCAGAAACGTCGACGCATAGATCGCCGTCATCTCGATCTGAATCAGACGTAAACCCCACAACTGCTCGGCCGGAACTTGCACTCGAGGCTTCCCTCGAAGAAAACCAATCAGGGAATAGCTTGCATCTAACGGTAGAAACATCAAGAAAAATGCGAACAAACGAAATACGGTATCTTCGCCATCATGTATCAGTGGCATGCGATGCTGGAACGATACGAGCCAAAGAAAAATTGCCGCTAGCTGCACGCGTGAATACACCCCCAAACCCAAAAGCAACCCATGTACAAAAAGCGAAATCACTCCGAAGTAAGCGAGCCGAACATCCCCTCCTAGAAGAAAGAATATGGACCACTTCTGGCTACCCGCAAGCTGACGCGCACTCTGAGTTGAAAGAACTCCCTGATCAGAAAACCAATACGCTAAATCCGGCCAGAGTACAAGCGATTGAACAAGTATCAAAATCGCAAAACCAATCCGCAACACGGGCAGTATCTGCGCATTGCCGGACTCAAACAGGAACCGATCAAAGGCTCTCATGGTTCCCTCGGACGACGCGCTAAGAAACCGATCTGCGTGCTCCAGACTGTCTGACACTGTGGCGGCAACGGTGCATCGACTCCCGCAACTCCCTCTCCTAATACCATGCTGTCGCGATAATGATAAAGCCGCACCTCGCGCAACGGTGCATCAAGCTCAACCGGAGGTAACATCTCGTTATCCTCGCTCCAGCGAACACTCGCAATCACCTTCTCTCGCTCCGGAATAGCTCGCAAGAGATATTCCGCGAAGTCCCCCGCGGCAATCGCGTTTCGCGGTAATCGCTGCAGGTAATTCATATGCCGAAATCGAACGAACTTCACCCACGGATCGGCTTGCGCCCAGTCGATGGAACTCCAAGTTGCCGAATCCCCCTTGCGATCTGTAACCTCCGCAACAAGGATTCCATTGTTCAACGCAGGATTAGGCGCAAACAACGGCCAGGATCCTTGCGATAGCCCCAATCGATCGAGCTGTCGATGCAACCAATCCTGCATCTCCGATGCCGGAAACCGCTCTCTAGGAATCGTGTCCATCGCAATACACACACCAACGATCGCGACAAACCAGCGGATCGCTGCACGCTTCATAATCAGTCCTGCTCGTAGATTTTAAATAAACCCGAATGATCGAGATTTCCATGCCCAAGCTCATGAACGAACGACTCCCATTGACTCCGACAATGCTCAAGCGTCGCGGACTCGAACCCAACATTTTCAGCAAGCTCACAAATCAATCTAATGTCTTTAAGCTGCAACTCGGACCGTCCGCCAGGCTGGAAGTCCCGACGAATCATTCGATCACCATGCAGATCAAGGATCCGACTTGCCGCAAATCCTCCAAGAAGTGCTTCCCGAACTAACTTGGGATCCACCCCTGAGAGCTCCGCCAACCGAATCGCTTGAGCCACCGCATCAATGCACTGTGCGACGATTAGCTGGTTGGCTAACTTGGCTACCTGCCCC
>CAIJIZ010000839.1 GCA_903820735.1 uncultured Pirellula sp. | reverse complement strand
TGGGTGCGATGGCGATCGGTGGGCTGAACGTGGTGTTGGGGGACGCAGGTGACAAGGCTGGGGTATCGCTGCGCGGTGCGGATCTTCTGGTGCGAGGAGATCTCGGTTCGCATGCGGGATATCGGATGGAGTCAGGCACATTGGTGATCGGTGGGAACGCGGGTCCGAACCTTGGGGCTCAGATGCGAGGTGGCAGTATTTACATTCGGGGAGAGGCACAGAGCATCAGCTCCGACATCGAAGAAGCGAGACTGCGCGAACCAGATCGACTGAAGCTTAGTTTGTTGTTGATGAAGGCAGGGATCAGGGCATCGGCCTTGAAAGAGTTTCGTGTTTATCGGAAGCCGGACTGAGCCATGAGTACGAAGAAGCCTAAGGGGAGCGTTGATGGTTCGAAGCGAATCCCTGAAGGGCGTTTCATTCCGAAGTCATTAGCAGAGCGGCTCGATCAGTTACCTGGTTTGGGAGATCGAACCGATGCAGGGTGTCGCATTACCAGCCAAGCGAGTGGACGCAAGTTGCATTGGCCGGTGCCGGTATTTACTAGATTGGGGATCGATACCCCGGCTAGTGATTCGCTGCGGTTGGTGCTGGATCACTTGAGAAAAAGGTGCGGGATCTCGGTCGTTGGAAATAGTTTGCAGCAATCCTTGGAAAGATCGCTCGATGACGGTTTAAGCATTGCTCCCATCATGGTGGATGAACCTTGCTCGCTTCGAACATTGATGCATGCGGAGCAGATGGAGTTACAGTTCTTCAGGTCGCGAAGTGGCGGTGCCGGGGGGGCAAGCGAGTATTATTTGGCTGATGAGTGGATTCCCAAGATGCCATCGGATTTGATGCAAGTCGAGCATCTAGCTAAGCGTGTGGAGTTATATCGATCGATCAGCGATCAACCCACGGTGGTTGTCGGGGGTTGCATTGCAGCTGGAAGTATCTATCACGACGTTCGCTATCTGATTGATTCCGGACTGGACTATGTCTGTTTGTTGACCGATGCAGTAGGGGGCTTGATGCCTGCACGGCGTTGGCGTTTTGAGTCGATTCCTTGGGGGATCGACGAAGCGAAGCGAGCGATTGCAGACTCCGGTGTAGAGGGCTTCTCCTTGTTCATCAGCGGAGCGATCGATCAAATGGAGCAACCTCTGGATTGGATTTTTGATGGTGTACAAGCCTTCTCGATCGACAGCATATTGGCTTCGCGATGCCCCGCAGTGGTAACTTCGAACGCATCGAGCGATGAGAGTTTCAGCTCGTTTCTAGGTGGGCAAAGCGGGTATGTTACCCCCAGCGCTCCATCGTACGATTGGTTGCTTGATGCAGCCGAGTCCTGGCTAACCGACTGGTCAAGCTTGCGACGATTCTTCATGTCGCGCTAATACAATCTTAACACATGCGATTGCCCGTTGATTTATTCTAAGACCGTACGAAATTCGGATTGTAAGAGTTATTCGGATCCGGATTCACTATTGTTTCTTAGAGGGGGCATCATGAAGTCGTTTTTTGCGGTGATTGTTGGGCTGTTTGCCACAACGGCGAGTGCGTATGCTGACTTGGTCGTCAGCGAGGTGTATTCTGCGGGTAGTGGTAACTTGACGTATGCAGTCGATTGGTTTGAACTGACGAATCGCGGTGCGAGTGCGATCAACGTTACCGGATGGCGGATGGACGATAGTTCGGCGAGCTTCGCAGCATCGGTCCCTTTCGGAACAGAGGTAACAAGCATTGCTGCCGGGCAATCGGTTGTCTTCTTGGAAACATCTGCTGCCAACTATGCAGCCCGTGTGATCGCGTTCAATCAAGCTTGGTTTGGTTCGGATACGAGTTCTGTGGTAATTGGCAGCTACAACGGAAGTGGCGTTGGATTAGGAACGGCCGGGGACGGAGTTAACATCTTTGATGCTGCAGGTAGTGTGCAAGCAAGCGTCTCGTTTGGTGCGGCGACGACCGGCTTGACGTTTGATAATGCGGCTGGCTTGACCGGATCGATTTCTCAGCTGAGCCAAATTGGAGTCAACGGCGCATTTCGCAGTTTCAATAATGCAGAAATCGGCTCGCCGGGTCGCATCGCTGTACCGGAACCAACCTCGATGGCTTTGGCCGGTATAGGTTTGGCTGGTTTAGCAGCTTTACGCAGACGCAAACTGGTCAAATAAGGCCGAACAAGCCCAACAGGCTTGCAATTCGTCTATTTGGTATAATTCTCGAACGCTGTGGAGATTCACGTTCGAGACTAGCCGGAAAGAAATTGCATGTCAGAGGTAACAAAGTCCACGTTTGTGTTAGCAGTGGAAGACCTGGAAACCAGCCGGGCTTATTACATCGACAAGCTAGGATTTCAAGAAGAGTTAAGAGTCCATGGCTGGAGCTTCTTAAGACT
>CAIJIZ010000838.1 GCA_903820735.1 uncultured Pirellula sp. | reverse complement strand
GTCAGGGGAATCTCTCCGATCTGATCAAGAAACAAAGTTCCACCGTTCGCGGCAGCGACAAATCCTATTTGATGGGTTGATGAACTGTGAGTTGATGAACCATTGGCGTGGCTGCGATCCGTCCCGAACAAGGCTGATTCGATGAGGTTCTCGGGAATCGAAGCGCAGTCCACGGTGACAAAAGGGCCGTTTTTTCGCAAACTTTGAGAGTGAATCTCACGTGCAAGTAGTTCCTTACCTGTGCCGCTCTCGCCCCGGATCAGAACCGTTGCGTTGGATCGTGCGGCTCGACCTGCAAGGTGTTTTAGGGTGAGCGCCGCGAGGCTTTCGCCGAGGATTTCACGGAAGGGCTCTTCGGCGGTTTGCGTTGCTCTTGCGGACTCCTCCGCACCTGCTCTTGCGGACTCCTCCGCACCTGCTCTTGCGGACTCCTCCGCACCTGCTCTTGCGGACTCCTCCGCACCTGATATCGAAGGGTCGTCGATGTTACAACGGGCTCGCTCGATGCTATGGAGCAAGTCGTCGAGATCGATCGGTTTTAGGAAATAATCGTGAATTCCAAGTCGAATTCCTTCGATGGCGCTTGGGAGAGAAGGTCTACCGGTAACAACAATGAACGGCGTTTCGGTGAACTCCATTCGGCATGTCTTTAGGAATTCCAATTGCCGATTCCCGGGCATATCCAAGTCGGCGACAATCAAGTCAAATCGATTTGAGCGTATCGATCTTTCCCCTTCGTGTCCGTCAGGAACGTACTGCACATCGAATCCACGGCTTTGCAAAAACTGTTGCGTCGTCGTCCCGAACAAGGGTTCGTCGTCAACGATAAGGATACTAGTTTTGCGATTCATCGGCGTTAATTAGAGGTTCAGAGAGGAATTGGCACCCTGCGCAAATCGGCTCAGGGGTCGGTAGGAATTATAAGAGTAAAGCACGAACCGTGCCCTATCTGCGTTTCGACTTCGATCGTCCCGCCCAAAGCTTGTGCGAGTGATCTAGAAATAGCTAACCCCAATCCGGAACCGGCTCTTCGGTAATCACTTTTGGTTGTGAAGAATGGTTCAAAGATATGAGGTAGTTGTTCGGGCGGAATACCTTCGCCTCGATCGCGAATTGCCACAGCCAGCTGTTTGGGGCTCGGACGACACAAGTCGATCTGAACCGTCGATCCATCCGGAGAGGCTTCGAATGCATTGAGGATCAGGTTATGGATAATTTGGCGAAATTCTAGTTCGCATAAGCTTAAGTGTTCGGTTTCCTCTGCGTCGAATTGTTCTACATAGACATGAACTTTTTTCGGACTGCATTGGGCTGTAACGCTTTGAATAACTTCCTGAAGCATTAGACTGAGCGTTACTCGCTGTGGAACCGCGATGGTCGGTCGACACAGTTGATTCATCTGTTGCAAAATGCGCGATATGCGGTTGATTTCTTGATTTACCATTCCGAGGATCTGAACGCTTCGAGGCGAAACTGAACCATCTTCGGATACTAACCGAATCGCGTTTTTGATCCCTGCAATTGGATTATTGATCTCGTGGGCGACACTGGCTGCCATCGTTCCAAGGGCCGCCAGTTTCTCCATCCCCAATTTGCGTTGTTCAAGTTCGACGATTTTCTCAGCGCGGGCTCGTGCAAGCTCTTCAAGTTGCATCGATTGCATGCGCAACTGCTCTTCCGCTCGTTTCCGATCGCCAATATCTCGATGGCTCATCCGTATTCCAATTTGTCGACCATCCGGGTCTAACAAGGCTTGCCACGAAACCGCGAACCAGCGAACACTTTTGTTCTTGGTCACCAATCGAAATTCAAAATCGTTACCCGAGGTTCCTTTTTTTGCACCTTGAATCAACTCTGCAATGCCTGCCTTGTCCTCCATGAAAATGAAGGGTAGTGGATACTCTTTCATCTCCATGCATTCTTGGACCGAATAGCCTGTCATGCGTTCGACAGCAGGATTCACCCAAACCAAACCTCCAGAACTGTCTAACCAAGCTTCCCAGTCATGTGTGTAGTCAGCTACCGCTCGGAAGCGTTCATAGCTTTCGTTGAGAAGTCGCTCGGCTGCGGTGATCTCACTTGCATCCTGCACGCACTTGGTCACAAAAGTTTCGCCCTGATACTCACAAATAGAGAACCCCACATGGGCTAAAAAAGGGGTGCCGTCGGCTCGACGGTGAACTCTTCGCCACGAAACCAATTTCGGGTCGGTTACCGCCCGATCAATCATGCGTTTGGAACTCTCTGGGTCGATACTCAATTCGAGAATTGAACGGCCTACGAGTTCTGCCGCATTGATTCCATAAAGCACCTCCGCTTCGGCATTGCAGCCGATAATCGCATAGTCCGACAGTCGGGCCGTGACCCATGCAAAAGACGATCTGCCTCCAATTAGCAGATTTGGGGGGAGGGACGGGAGTGTCATCGATTTCCAGAAAACGGTGGTATGAGAGGTCTCACTCTACGTACGCGGAAAGTGGTTTCGAGTTGCTATCGAGTTGTGCTTTTGTTTTGTAGTTTGTCATCAACTGTCCACTGGGGTTTGCGATCCGTCCCAAATGGCCACAAGGGAGCCTAATGCCAGCAAACATAAATGTTAACTTTTTACGTCTTTAT
>CAIJIZ010000837.1 GCA_903820735.1 uncultured Pirellula sp. | reverse complement strand
GCCATCGGTGGTCTTCTTACCCGCCAATACCGCATCGACCCAATCGTGCCAATGATTGGTCCCTTGCGCCTCGACTACCGATACACCCTTGACCTTGTTCCCTTCATACAACAACGGCATCCCTACGTGTGGCAACACCATCGTCCCTCCCTCGCCAATGAAAAGCGAGCCGGCACTTGGAAGCTCAACCCCCTCAGGCATCTGCGCTAATTCGCGTGGGGGCTTGAGCCCTCCATCACGCCATACAACCCGGATCTCCTTGCCCGCCGTATGCTCCGTCCCAGGAAACACATAAGTCACGGTCTCGGGACCCGGCCATACTTCCTGCGTCGTCCCATCATTGATCGCTTCAATGCTCGTGGGTGCTGTAAGCCCCAATGCACAGAAGACAGGATCAAGAATATGGCAGCCAAAATCTCCCAGTGCCCCCGAACCAAAGTCTTGCCAATCACGCCACTTGAACGGATGGTAAACATCCGGCGCAAAAGGCCGCTCGCGTGCCCCTCCCAACCATAAATCCCAATTCACGTTGGCCGGAACCGCAGCCGCAGCAGGTCGATCGGTCCGATTGCAATACTGCCGACCTTGAACACCCACCCACGAATGAACCTCGCGCACCTTGCCGATCACCCCATCGCGAATCATGCGCACTCCCGTCCGATACTCCTTGGCCGAGTGTATCTGATTCCCCATCATCGTGGTCAAATTCTTCTTCTCCGCAAGCCTCCGCATCTGGCGCGCTTCCCAAACCGTATGCGTCAACGGCTTCTGACAGTAAATGTGCTTGCCCATTCCCATCGCCATCATCGCCGCAGGCGCATGCATGTGATCCGGCGTCGATACGATCACCGCGTCACAACGATCGGACAACTCCGCAAACATCTCGCGGTAATCCACATAATGCTTCACCCCAGGAAAACCCTTGTCAGCCTGATCAAACCGCTGGCTGTCGATGTCGCAAAACCCAACAAACTTAACTTGCTTGTGCGATCCGACCGACGACAAATCCGACCAACCCATCCCATTGACCCCCACCACGGCGACCTGAAGGGACTGCATGGGTGTCGCCCTAAGCATAGGTGTTGCCCCCAGCGATAATGCGCTGCGGCCCATGCCGCTGACCGCCAGGCTCGATGCTGTTACCGCTGTTGCCCGATGCAAAAAATCTCTTCGTTTCATCTTTGGTCTTTCTCCTGTCGTGGGGTGGTTCTTCTAACCATCGCAAAATCACAAAGCCAGATCGCGGGGTTCTAAATTTCGATGACCGTAAGGCCTAAATGGACAACCTCCGATTGTAACCTACAATCCAGCCGAGCTAAAAACTTTCAATCATCGCCAGAAATTTTGTTATACTGACAACCAAGCAAATGACCGTGCGGATAGCATTCCGCGCAGTAAACTTTGCAGTAGACTTTACTGCCCCGTTTCCTCTGCCACCTCTCAGAGCTCCCTCATGACACCTCCGAACGACGATCAAATCGTCCTGTCTGCGGAGATGATGGCCAAGCTTGAACGGATGGAATTGGTCTCCCGAAAAATCTTTCGCGGACGCATGAAAGGGGAACGCCGCAGTAAACGCAAAGGACAAAGTGTCGAATTCTCCGATTTCCGAAACTACGTCCCCGGCGACGATCTTCGCTTCATCGACTGGAACCTCTTCGCCCGACTCGATCGCCTGTACCTGAAGATATTCCTCGAAGAAGAAGACTTGCACTTCTACACCCTCATCGATGACTCGCTATCGATGGACTACGGAACTCCAAGCAAATTTCTTACCAGCAAACGCTTGGCCGCCGCTCTATCGTACATCGGTCTGTGCCGAGGTGATCGCGTTTCGGTAAGCACCTTTAGCCGTAGCGGCCAACCACTGGTCATCCGAGGACGATCCAACACCCATCGACTCTTGGGAACCCTTCAAACCGCTCAATGCGAAACAAACTCCCCGAGCATGGAAGAATCGGTGCGACGCTTCTGTTTGAAGAACACAGGAAAAGGTATCGTCGTTCTGATCACTGACCTGATGAATAAATCGGGTTACGAATCCGCCTTGAAAATGCTCGTCGCTCGCGAAATGGATATCTACGTGATCCATGTCCTTAGCCCCGAGGAATTGCAACCTACCCTCACCGGTGATCTTAAACTGCTCGATTGCGAAGACTCGGACATGAGAGAAGTCTCCATCTCATCGACTTTGCTGAAACGCTACCAACAAGCCTTAGATGGCTTCCTCGAGTCCGCTAAGTCGTTCTGCAACCGCCGCTCCATCGGTTACGTTTCCGTCCGTAGCGATTCGGATATCGAACCCCTTCTCAATGACTACTTGCGATCCAGAGGTTTGGTGCGATGAACTGGATCAATATGCTCGGCCCCTGGCAATGGCTGCTCCTCGCGTCCATCCCTCCCGCTATCTTGAGCTTGTACTTTCTCAAACTCAAACGACGCGAATGCGCCGTCCCGAGCACGATGCTCTGGCGCAAAGCTATCGAAGACTTACACGTTAACAGCATCTGGCAAAAGCTACGCCAAAACCTTCTGCTCTACCTACAGCTCCTCTTCGTTGCACTCCTGATGCTCGCTTGTATCAGACCCGGATGGAGCGGGATGAACCGCGCCGGCGAACGACGGATCTATATCATCGATCACTCAGCGAGTATGCAAGCCACCGATGAGACACCAAGCCGCTTGGAACTGGCAAAAGCGCACGCGACAAAACTTATCCAAGATGCAGCAAGCGATGATGTTGCCATGGTGATCGCTACCTCGGATCGCGCAAGCGTCGAGCAAGGATTCACCAACAACAAAAGCTTGCTACTAAATGGCGTAGATCGAATCGCTCCCACCGCACACACAACCGATATCCGCGAAGCACTACGCGTTGCAGCCGGTCTAGCAAACCCAGGCCGAGCTAGCTTCGAAGACTCCGTCGATGTCCAAGTCGCCGATGCCATCCCTGCAACCGTCTATATCCTAAGCGACGGTGCTGTCGGACAACTCGACGATACCGAACTCGGACAACTGAAAATCGAATACGTCCCCATCGGTCAACCTGAAACCCAAAACGTCGCTATCCTCGGATTCGCTCTCCAACGCCCCCAAAACACTTCGGACTCCTCGGACAAAATCGAAGCCTTCGCGCGAATCGTCCTTCACGAACCCAACCCCACTAACTCTACATCCACCAATTCGACACCCATCGAAACCACTGCATCACTGTACTGGAACGACGAGTTGCTCGATGCCCAAAAAATCAAACTTGAGCCAGGCCGCGAAATCGGTTTGCAATTCGAAGTCGATCGCGTCGACTCCGGAAGCCTAAAACTGCAAATCGATCACCCAGACCCACTACCACTCGACAACGTGGCGTTCGCAGCCATACGGCCAAACAGACAAGTCAACGTACTGCTG
>CAIJIZ010000836.1 GCA_903820735.1 uncultured Pirellula sp. | reverse complement strand
GGCGGCTACAAGGACTACTTCAGAGCGCATATTCCGACTGCCCACCATCTCAACTTTGACACGCTTCGTGGAACAGACCTTGGAGTTCCAGTCCAGTACTTACCCGACGACTTGACCAAAGCGCTTTTGATCCGAGCAGGAGTCGATAAAGGTAGGACGCACATCCTGTACGCAACTGGCGACAAGCTTCCTAATGACGAAATTCTTAGCACGAGCATGGTTGCATATGTGCTTGAAAAGTTTGGCGTTAACGACATTCGAGTCGTAGATGGTGGTCTTGCTGAATGGCAAAAACAGAAACTTCCCACCACACAAGAGTACTTCGGTAATCCTCCAGGCAAGTTGCCAGAGGCTACAAAAAAGAGCATTGGAATTGATGTAGAAGAACTGCTCTCGAATAAGGATAAAGCCAATGTAATGCTGGTCGATGCAAGACCACACAACGAGTACATTGGGGAGGATGATGTTTGGCTCCGAAAAGGCCATATTCCGGGTGCTATCAGTTTCCATTGGGCTCGGCTGATGGAAAAGGACAACACTCACAAGTTCATTGCGAAAGAAAAGGCACTAGCTGAGCTCACGAGTGCAGGCGTGACGAAGGACAAAGAGATCATTGTCTATTGCGGGACCTCAAGAGAAGGGAGCCTACTTCGCTTCTACTTGGCACACGTTGCCGGATTCCCAAATGTTCGACTTTATGAAGGATCTTGGAAAGAGTATGCATCGCTAAAGAAACTTCCGGCTGAGACCAAAGAGAATAAGGCAAAGTAGGCTTCGACGTGTTACTCGCTTTCTTGATTCTTTCAGTCGGGTTCGTTGCGTTTACCAATGGAGCCAATGCGAACTTCAAAGGAGTCGCCTCACTCTATGGCAGTGGCACGACATCATTGAAAACAGCGCTATGGTGGGGAACACTCACAACACTTGCGGGTTCGATTGCCGCAGTGTTTCTCGCTGAAGGGCTTCTCAAGAAGTTCAGCGGAAAGGGGCTTGTGAGCGATGAATTGCTCCAATCCCCTACGTTTACGTCTGCCGTTGCTGCCGGTGCCGCGCTCACAAGCTTTTTGGCGACAAGGCTAGGTTTCCCTGTCTCGACAACACATGCCCTTGTGGGGGCGCTAGTGGGCGCAGGATTGGCTGGTGGGGGCGATCAAGTTCATTTGTCTGCCTTGGGGAAGAACTTTTTTTATCCGCTGTTCTTTAGCCCACTAATTGCGATTCTTCTTGGTGCTATTGTCTACTGGGCACTTCGATCTCTTCGCTTGGCCCCAGATCAACGAAATCGCTATCTCGACATTGCGCACTTCGCATCGGCTGGAGCCGCGAGCTTTGCGCGCGGCCTGAACGACACTCCTAAAATGGCAGCATTGCTTCTGATTGTGCCAAGTTACTCGACTAAGTACGCAATGCTCTTTATTGGAATTGTGATCGCGATCGGAGGCATGCTCGACGCAAAGAAAGTTGCAGAGACTTTAGGCAAGAAAGTAACGAGCATGACGCCTGGGCAGGGCTTCGCCGCCAATCTTGTTACGGCAATCCTTGTTACGACTGCTAGTTTTCACAGCCTGCCCGTTAGCACAACGCATGTGAGTGTGGGATCACTGCTGGGGATGGGCGCAAGCACGAAGCAAGCGAAATGGAGAAAGGTGATCGAAATACTCTTGGCCTGGATTACAACCGTCCCGTGCGGCGCAATCCTTGCCGCGGTTGCGTACACCATTCTGCGGCCTTTAGTGACTAGCTGATCGAACTCATTTCTTACACGGGCGGAAGTAAAATCGACGTCATAGACAATGCCTGCTGTCGTGTAAAGCACTTTGGTATTGGGGGGAAATGTGGTTGTGATGCCGCTCTGAAGCGTGCGGCCGGTTACCCATTGAGTATGACAGTAGTCTTTGTCAAAAGTGCCACCGAAGGCGATGACCTGCGCTGGAGTATCTGGCGGTGGGCTAAAAGGAGCCGCAGGTTGACCTCCATCCAAGAGCGCCGGGGTAAACGACTTCACTTCGGCCGTGCATAGCGTGTTACTCAATCCATCTGTGATGGCTGAAAAGTTGTGGCGCATGTTGTATCCGAAGGCACCATCACCTCCCTTGGCAGTAAGTAAATCCAGTCCCAGCCATGTTCCAATGTTGAATCCGTAGTTGGTAGGCGCAAACTCGACGCCTCCATCTATCCTGTTCTCGTCCTCAGGGTCACTGGGACAACGGTAAACTGGCATTTTCGTTTTACAGATTGCGGGCTGGGCCGCGTAGCCCAAAGCAAAGTCAATCTGCGAATACAAACTACCTAGCTCCAAGTAGGGCAGAATTCTCGCATGCACTGAGTAGCCTGAGAATGTACTGCCTACAGCCGATGCAAACTTTCCGTCCTCCACAAATCGTGCGCCACGAACAAGCTTCACATCGGGGAACATCCCCGCAAATCGAAAATAGCCTCCATGGTGGGCGGTGCATCGCTTACCAGCCAATAAGCCTGTTTTAGCAAGTACAAATGCACCATTACAAGCGGACATGGTTATGTCCGTCTTTGTGGATGCTTCACGAATCCAGTCGAACATATCCGGAGGTAGTCCTTCCATGTTCATAGCAGGAATGACAATGATCTTCGGGGCCGGAGCGTCTTTGTACGTATAGTCGGGCAGCACCCTCATTCCCCCGCCTACTTTCACGGGCTCCATCGTGCCGGAAACCATGTAAGGTGCAAAAAGCGGAATGTCATCCTTGGTCCATGCTTGAGCAAACACTTCAAGAGGTCCGCAGAAGTCCAGAACCTCCGCATCTTTTCCGATTACGAAGGCAACTGGCAACTTCCCCTCGGCTGGGGCGGAAAGTGGCGGGAGCCTGTCTGTCGAGAGCATCGTTATTTGCTGTTCTAGAACCTGCGATGCTTCCAATTTTCGACTTGACAATACTGCACCCGCAACTGAGCTAGCAGCAAGATACTTCATCAATTCACGTCGATCCACAATGATTCTCCTTTTGAAATTTAAATTGAATTGCGCTGAGCGCCTTCGATCAACAAACAGGCATTTCGAGTCCCATAAGTGTTTCATGGAAAAGTCGTCATCATTCGTGGCTTGAGGGATTCGCGTCCTTCCTTCTCCACCCACGGGATCGATTCGAACAGTTGTTTTGCTTTGGCTTCATTACCGAGCGCTCGATAAGCGTAAGCCAATCGAATCTTTGCTCGATCGTTGGTAGAGTCAGCAGCAAGTTCTTTCTCTGAGGTAACTTTTATCGCTTCTGCATCGTTCTGCTTTTTCATCAGTTCCACATATCGCTCGCCGAACCAAAATCGTTGAATTGGTAGCGATGTAATTGCCTTGGGGTTGGCGGGAGCGTTATGACACGATTGACAATCCGCTGTCGGCCATCGATCAAGATGGTCAATGATGGACTCAACTTGGAGCCGTTCTTGAACGGTATCGCCTTGTAACTGGGCCAAGCGAGCTCGAATCGCGAAGACGCGTCGCTTCTCGCGCTCATTGAGCACATCGACATCGCCAATTTCATCGAGCGTACGCGCCGCAGCAGCAAGCTTTCCCTTTTCAAGTTGCCCTGAAGCGAGTAACACCCGATAGATGAGCTGGGTTTCAAATGAGTCAGTTTCCAGACGAAGCGATTCCAATGTTTCGCGATCGCCGAGACGGACGGCAGCTTCGCGAGACAATCTGAGCCACAATTCGCGTTCGGTTGTGGAAAGCTCGTCTCTTGAAAGAGCCTTCAGTTTTACTGCCGCCTTCGAGGCCTCTTCACGTGCTCCTGTGAGCATGGACTGACGAATCGAGTCAAGTATTTGTTTTGCATTGGACTTGGTCTCAGCGACGGTTGTTTCCTGGCCGAAGAGAAACGAATCGTCCGAAATTCCCAAGATGGAAAAACTGGAAATGCATGTAGCAGCGACAAAATACAACCTTGCCTTTTTCATGATTAATCACCTTTCGACCCATTCTTGAGTTTCGTGGTTACGTCACCAATTGCACGATTGGCAACACGCAATGTCAACGACGTGGAGTAGTAGATATTTGATGGTCCGGTTGGCTTGCTGTTGGCAGTAATGTGGCGAGCTGAAATCAAATAGAGATTTGCTTTCTTCGGCTGAAACTCGGCTATGCCATTTACGTCAGTGACAACCTCGAAGTCTGCGTCATCTTCTACTTCGAGATTGATCCCTTGTGGGAGAAAACTAACAGTGACGCCTTGGATGGGCTTAGACTCTACGAGCAATCTAACTCGTATAGTTGTTTTCTCTTCCATCGATGGAAATGCCGAACTTTGAAGTTCGAATTCAACTGGAAGGTTCAGAAGCTGATTTGCTTTCGATTTGAAGGAGGACTCAAATACTTCGGAAGCGATTACGAATGCCTTGGCGGTGACAATAGCACGAGCGTTCTGCTGCGTATTTTGGCTGTGACTCTGAACTCGAACCTCTTGATATGGGACAATGCAGACTCAAGCCCCGATTGGGAGAAGGTCGTTGAAATGCTCGCCAAGATCTCGGACGCCAATCGCTTCAAGTGGGATGACTTCGAACTCGATCGAAACGATCCCGAGAAGTGGAAGTATGTGGGCAATCGATAAGTTAGCGAGTGATTTGGTCTCAAAACAAAAAGCGTCTATTTGTCAATCGTCCGCAGAATGTGCTCGCCCGGCGGGATGGTAAGGAACACATGCTTTTCTTGGTCGGTTGTAAGTCGATTGTCGCCAATCGTGAGGATTATTTGAGCATTTCCATCACTACTCTCAACAACCTCTTTAAGCCGATCTATGCAAGTCTGCAGAGCTACCGGGTCGATTCCTGCTGTTTGAGGCGTGTCGATAAGCAAAAAACGAGGAAATGCCATATCCTTAATCTCGAGAGACAGTGACAGTAACGTAAGGTAGTACATTAAACGCTTAGCAACAGCAGCACTTGCTTCTCTATACTCTCCCTGGTTAATTATTGGCATGTACGATTCATCCAAGGAAGTGGTGCGTACGGATGCAACCGTTGTGGACAGCAGTTCGGTATAACGCTTTGCGAATTCTCCTCGCCTGCGCTCCATTTCTTGTTGTGCTTGGGCCTCGTGCAAAGTCAATTTTGCCTTCGCCCTTTCGAGTTCCGCACTCAAACTGCTGCACTTCTCTTCGAGTTCTTGTCGCTTCCGCTCGAGTAGAAGCTTCTGATCAAGTTGCGCAAGTTCCGAGCGCAATCTCAGAATTATCGAATCAGATTCAGGTATTGCATTTGCGTCAAAATCCATGCCACTACTCTGTTTCGCCCGTTTTGAAGTTGCGTACAAAAATGTGTGCTAGAGTTTAGCGGCTTTTCAAAAGGAAGTACCGCTATGTCCAAACGTAAGTTTTTATCGCCTGCGCAAAAGATCGCGATTGTAAGGGAGCATCTGATCGATGGAATCC
>CAIJIZ010000835.1 GCA_903820735.1 uncultured Pirellula sp. | reverse complement strand
GTATCCAACTAGCAGAACAACCACCCCTGCGATCGCCATCGCAAAGAACAACCAATTCGGAATCTCGCGACGGATCATCGATTAACCATCGCCCGCAGGCGATCCCCTGGTAAAAACGTTTCCTGTACTCAGGCCAGAAATCACTGGCACATTGTAAGTTTACCCGAAATCCAAGGGAACCGCTGGTTAGGACCAATGTGACTGAGAGTGATGCGAGCTACTTGGTCACTTGCGATTCGATGTACGCGTCGAGGTACCTCGTATCGAACTCCATGACTCCCTTTGCATCGCCGTAGGAAATCTCCACGGGAGTCGGGGTCAATCCGTACTTCACACAAAACTTGCTAACCGTAGGCATCGTTTCTTTTTGGAACTTCTCGCTGGTGAACAAGCGTTTGGCTTCGGCCGGATCTGCATAGAACTTGGTCTGCTGAACGATGGTCTTCATGTCCTCAAGTTCCAATTTGGCGAACCGAGCCCCGATCCCGATCAACGTCTCATCGGACGTTTGCGGAGCATTCATCCTTTGGTTCATCATGTAAAAGGTCTCGAGGACTGCGTTCGCAAAGGCTTTGCCTCCGGGACGATCCAAGGCATCTTTGCCCACAACGACCATGTCGATGATCTCTTCAGAGATGGCATCGGAACTAAACAAGACCTTCGCGTCGGATCGCCCACGAATCGATTGCATGACAAACGGATTCCAAACCATGATCGATGTCACATTTGCGTCCTTGCCCTGAAAAGCCTGTGCGGCTTGCTCGGGATCCATGTTCGCAAAAGGATAATCAGCAGGGTTCTTTCCAAGTTTCTCTAAACAGCGATCGAAAGCGTACTGCGAGACGCTCTTCTCCAACCCTCGCGTCGGCTTGCCCGCTAGCTCATCAACCGAACCGATGCCGGCTGCGATGCAAGCATCCGCCCCTGCGCTCGTTGAAGTGGGGAGAATCGCTACTGAATTCCGAGAACCGGAAGCTCCAAGAATGTCGATATTTGTGATGCAAACCGCGTCTGCTTTCGAGTTCCCATAAAGGGTAATACAAGCATCGTAGCCGGCCAGTTGCAAGACGATATCGACGTTGTGCTTCTTCTCAATCTTGCCCATCTCACCAGCTTTGCCGTTGATCATCCCAACTTCGTCAGCCACCCCGAAAATACTCCAGGATGGATACTCGCTCCAAGCCAAAGTGAACTGCTGTGGCTTACCAACTGGAGCAGAACTGGTGCCTCCGGCAACTGTGCGAGTTGTAGCAGCACCACCCCCAGATGCACCACCCGCAGATGCACCACCAGACGGCTTCGAATCGTTGCAACCAATTCCGGCCAAGCAGGTGCAAGCCAGGGTAGCAAATAACCAATTCCATCGGTGCTTCATCTTCATCGTTCGGTATCCTCTTCAGGGTTGGCGTTTAAACCGTATTGGCGTTTAAACCGTATTGGCGTTTAAACCGTGTTGGCGTACAAAAAAGTTGGCGTTCAAAACAGGCTGATCAATCAATTCATCGCAATCAATTCATCGCAAGCGATTCAATCACGCTTCAGGAATCTTTGTATCGCGAACCGTCGCGTCCTTATCGCTTCCCTTGCTGTCCTTCGACAACCCGATCAGCGCATCGAACTCGTCGTCCGAAGTGGCTTGCTGTGCATACTCGAGAAACTCGGTTTCCGCTCGCTTCGCATCCAAGCCGGCCATCTCTCGCGAAACGCGGGCGCTCGCAGATGCTTTTTGGCGCAAGTCACGCAACCGTTGCAAATCGGCGGACGTCTTGTCGTTGGAAATTCCATTGACCATGTCCGCAATCTGCTTCTCTTCGCGTGCAGACAAAACGTCTGCTACCGCATCGTGCTTCTCTTCCTTGAGCTTGTCTAACTCGCGCATCAAACTTTGAATTTGATTCTTGTGATTCGTTACGTTGCCAACCAACTGCTTGAGGTCTTCCTCAAGCTCATTGGCACGCTGCTGCTTCTCAGCCAGTGTGCTGGAAAAGTCCTTGAAGGCCGCTTGGCACTTCGCATACTCGGGATCGTTTTTAACCGCAGTGATATCGCCGTTGTACTTATCGACCAACTGCTTGGCTCGACCCGCAGCACCCGACTTGAGCTTCTCTAACTTCTGAACTTCCTCGGTCAGTTGGGTCAACTTGGCCTTCTTCGCTTCTTCTTGAGCGATCATCGCCCCGACTGCGTCGACGTATTGATTGAGCCTCTTACGCTTCTCTTCAACAATGCGATCGTAATTCGCGGAGATCACGGTCGGATTCGTACTGAGCGCATCGGCCGCCGCATCGACCTTGCCTGTAAACAGATATTTGATGGCTCGAAAGAGTCTGCCGATTGCATTCATCATCGCTAGGTGGGCTCCTGGGTTCCTAAGTTCCTAAGTAGATAAGGTGGAAAACGCACAAACACTGGGCGCGAATTTCCGAAAAAATAACCGCCGTAAAGATTACCATCTTAAAGATGATCGTTGGATGAAATTCCAAAGGTTTCTGCACCCCGAAACACAGTGCCATAAAACCAACTGATAGTGTACTGGGTTTACCCCGACTGCACACGCCCCTCGCGTTGCAATTCTCGCATCCTCTCCTCCGATCGCCTCGCCGCTTCGATCGAATCGCTTAACTCCCGCTGCAACCCATCCAAATCCCGGACTTGATTCTTGTCGAGAATCTCACGAAACGCGTCGACCGCTGAGCGTAAATGCTCAGCGCTCTCACGCCCCTCTTGCAAACATCGCTCACGCTGTGCAAGCACTCCTTGACGCTCGGCACCAGTCACACGCTTGGATAATTGAAACATTTTCCAGGAGTGATCAAGCTGCTCGATGCTCGCCCAAAACAATTCGCGAGACTGTTTGACCACCTCTAAACTTCGAAGCTCAATGCCGGGCGTCTTGGCCATCCGCTCGACTTCTTTGCGGTTTTCCCTAAGCAAAATCAAAATCGACTCGGTCCTCTCATCCCCATCTTTTGCCAAGTTGCCCTGCAACTCATCGAGCAATCGCTCCTCCTGCTGAACTTTCTCCCGCTCAATGTCCTGCAAAGCCTTCTGCGAAAGGGAATCGATTTGAAAAATAAACCGCGTGGCGAACCAACCGATTCCACCCAATACCCCCACCAATCCCACTCCATTGAGCAAATCACTCCCACCACTAGCCCAAGACATCAGCCAAGCACTTGCACCTCCGACGATCGGTAATACTACCGACGGAGCCACGAAAATCTCTCTGAGTATTCGCTTTCGTAACTCTTCCACTTCGATTCCTCAATCTTTGCGATACTCTTTGCGACAATCCACTCTTCGTGACAATCCACTCTTCGTGACAATCCACTCTTCGTGACTATGCACTCTGGGCGACGATGCACTCTAGGCGAACATGCTACGAAACGCAGGAACTATTTTGTAGCGGATTTGGCTAAGTAATGGTTTTGGATCAGTGGGGGTTTTGGATCAGTAGGGGATCTGCCCCACCACAAAGGTCACTCGCGTCTGGCCGGTGATCTCGCCGGTGACCACCCGCATCCGCTCCGCAGGAATCCCCTGCCCTAACAAATACTTCATGGCCGCATCCCCGCGCTGCTGCGCCAATGCCAAGTTGGCTTGCATGTCACCAGCCTGCGATGCATTACCCTTGATGATCAGATAATACTGAGGCCACGCCTGTAGCTTTTGAACCAGATCGTCGAGCGTCCGCTTGCTGGCTTCCGTCAATGTGGCACTCCCTCGCAGAAACACTAACTCCGGTACACTCAACGTCCCAACCGTAACTAACCCAGCCCACTGCGTTTCGCTCAGGGACTGCAAACGAGACTCTTCTCGGATTCTCTCGTCGGCTAACCCTGGATGAAAATTCTTATTGAGCAAACTTTCGATTGGTCGATCGTAAAAATAACGTGTAAAAGCGTTGGCAGAGGATGATTCTTCGATCGCTCCTGATTTGCTCAATACTCCTGCGATCCGGGTGAGCATGTCTTCGATGTGCACCACCGCTCCGGAGCGTTTACCGAAATGAGCGAGATTCTCTTGCGTGTTCTTCCACTGAATCCCAGCCACGAGCCGCTTTGCTTGCGCCTCGCTCAACTCTTGCTTGGTCTGCTTCGCATCTTCTAATAACAACTTCACTAAATCCGATTCCTCACGGAATGAATACAACGCGGTGAAGTAAGCTTCTAAGATCGATTCGACCACCGGTCCGTTTTTCAACAAAAAATCTCGGCTGACGACTAGCGTATCGACGATGTATCCGGTGAAACGAGATGAATCGACCAGCACGTGCAACTGATCGTTCGAAAGCATCTGCGAAACGTACGGCTCCCAAGTGACATAGACTTCGTCGCTCTGAGGCGTTGCGGCGCGGTAACGCTCCATCAATGCTTCAGGTGATTGCAGCGCGATAATGTTTTGCGAACCGAGTTGATCAAGCCCAAAATCTTGCATCACCACGCGTGCCAGCGTTTCACTTGGGGAGTCCCCAACCAACACGAACCGAACATTACTTCGATTGAGTTGGTCGATATCGGGGTACTTGCTCTTGTAAGCAAGCATCGCATCGGCACCACGGGTCTCGTCGACAATCGCTACGATTGTCGCGGCTGGATATTCTTTATCGGCAAACTGTTTGAGTAGGGCATCGGCAGGAAAAGCCGCTAGCTGCAATCCACCACTTTGCAAATCCGCTGCGCGTTTCG
>CAIJIZ010000834.1 GCA_903820735.1 uncultured Pirellula sp. | reverse complement strand
GATTTGAATTGTTACCGAGTCGTTTCACGTTGAGTCGGTTACAGAAGCTGTATGAAATATTGCTTGGCAGGGAGTTAGACAAGAGGAATTTTCGCAAGAAGATTTTGGGTATGGGGGTGCTGGATGGACTAGAAGCGTGGGAGCAGAACGGAGCGCAACGCCCGGCACAGCTGTATCGCTTCAACCAGTCGAAGTATCAGCAGAAGTTAAAGCAGGGAGATTTTTTCGAGGTTTAACGAATCATGAGCAAACGAGCGTTGTTGTTGATTGATTTACAAGTTGATTTCGTGGAGGGTGGTGCATTGGCAGTCCCCAATGGAAGCGAAGTAATCGAGGTTGCAAACCGGTTGATACCTTGTTTTGATTTGGTGGTAGCAACGTTGGACTTTCATCCGGCGGATCACAAGAGTTTTGCAAGTCAAAATCGCGGGGTAGGGGTGTATGGGGAGTTCGAGTTGGAGGGATTGCCGCAGACGGCTTGGCCCGATCACTGCATCGCCGGGAGTACGGGTGCGGAGTTCGTCAGCGGGTTGGATGTTGAAGGGATCGATTATCGAATTTACAAGGGAACCGATCGGCGGATCGATAGCTACAGTGGCTTCTACGATAACGGGCATCGCAAGGGGACGGGGTTAACCGAATTACTTAGGGCTCAAGCAGTCCGAGAGGTTGTGATTCTTGGACTAGCTACCGATTACTGCGTACTTTATACGGCTCTCGATAGTGTTGCTGAGGGGTTTTTAACAGTTGTTGTGACCGATGGGTGTCGCGGAGTGGGATTGCGACCGACGGACATTCCGGAGGCTTGGGCACGCATGGAGCGTGCGGGGGTGCGACTGGCTAAGAGTGATGAGTTTAGCCGAGTTTCTTAAACACGCTTTCGGCGAGGGTTCCGGTGCTATCTGAGAATTGGTCTTGTTCGATACCCATCGAACGCAGGATGCTCAGGAACAAGTTGCTCATACGATTCTCGCCGGAGCGCCAGTATTGCCCGTGCACGAGTCCCATACGATTTCCTCCGGCTAGGAGTGTCGGAAGGTTCTTCGGCCAGTGCGTGGTGCTAGCACCGCTACCGAAGAGAACGAGAGTGTTATCGAGCAGGGTGCCTTCTGGGTCTTGGTAGGATTGGAGTTTCCCAAGGAAGTTCGCCAATTGTTGGCTAAGGAAAAGATCGTATTTTGCGAATTCGAGTTGTCCGACTTTATCGCCAGCGTGAGAGAGATTGTGGTGGGTTCGGGTGAGCCCGAGTTTTAGAGGGAAGGTATCACTGATTCCCATGCCGTCTTCGCGATTGAGCATGAATGCGACGGAGCGGGTGATGTCGGCATCGAAGGCTAGGGCGATTAGATCGAACATATTTCGGTAGTATTCTGCCGGTTCACCTTCGGGGGTCGCGTCCAGGTTGAGGCTGGAGTGGTCTTGGGGCTTCAGAGGGATATCGATCCATTTTTCGGAAGCGATCAATCGCGACTCGATTTCGTTGAGGGACGCGAGGTATTGGTCCATACGATCGCGATCTGAGTAGCCGAGTTGTTTTTGGAAGCTGTTTGCGCTTTCGAGGACGGCATCGACGAGTTTGATGCGTGAGCGGAGTGCTTGACGTTGCGTTTCCAGTGAGTTTCGATCGACGCGAAAGAGCCGATCAAAGACTCGTCGCGGGTGGCTTTCGGCGGGGATGGGGCGACCTTGGAGATCATAGGAGATCGTTCCTGTTCGAGACAGGAATCCTACACCGGCGTCGATCGAAAGGACGAGGGAGGGTTGTCGGCAATGTTGTTTAGTATGTTGAGCTATGAGTTGGTCGATACCAACGGAGTTGTAAGTACCTGGCTTAGGGCTATGTAGAGGTGCGCCGGTGAGCCACATATCGGAGCAGACATGCGGATCGGCTTTGGTACCATTTTCATGGTATAGCCCACCGAAGAAGCTGACGTGATCGCGGAAGGCTTCCAGGGGTTTTGTGGAGTTGCCGAATACGAATTTTCCGTCCGCTTCGGCGGTTGGAAACCAACTCCAGTCGTCAATTTGATGTTCTGGTTTTGGGAGGGACATGCCGTTTGCGGTATACAAAGCGCAGAAACGTTTTGGCGGATGATCCGTGACCGACTTGCCCATCGCTTCTAAGGTCGGGAGTGCAAGGGCGGTACCTGCGATCCCTTTGAGGACAGCGCGGCGGTCGAGTCGGATGCTATTGGCGTAGGAGTTGGTCATGATCGAAGCCGCGGTTGTGGGGGGGAATCAAGTGAGGAGGGGTTGGGTTATTTCTCGTCGAACAATTTGCTATGGATGATCCATCGGACGAGATCTTTGAGGCGATAATCCGAATCGTTGAGTTGCTTGATGTTTTCTCGAATAAATCCGGTTTCATTGTAGGATAATCGGCGTCCACAAGCATAGGTCGCCAAGTGTTTTGTGATGCTTTGTGCGACTTGATCGAGTTGTTCCGTAAGAAGGTAGGATCGGAATGCGATGAAGTCTTGTACGTTCGTTCCGTTTGGAAGTATGGAGCTAGCGTCTCGGGATTGAGGATCGAATCGACCGGAGGCGTCGAAGGCTTCGAAGGGTAGTCCCCAGGGGTCGATTCCCGCATGGCAATTTGCGCAACCTTGGACGTTTCGGTGGCGTTCGAGTTTTTCTCGGAGGGATAGTTCGGTGAGGTCTTCGAGTTTCGGGACGTTCGGTGGGGGATCATCGGGTGGGGAGTCGATTATTTTCCGAGCGAACCAGGCACCTCGTTTGACGGGGTTTGCTTCGCGACCGTCGGAGAGTCCGATCATCAACGCGGCTTGGCTGAGAATTCCGCCCAGTCCGGGGGTGTTGTGTTCGATGGGTTGGAAATCGAAACCGCTTTCGGTGCGCTGCGAAAGGCCATAGTAGCTGGCTACCGGTTCATTGACGACGATTGAGTCGGAGGAAATCAATTCGCGGATGGGACGATTTTCTCGGAGTAAATGCCAGAAGGAGTGGATTGGTTCGAGCCGCAGTGCTTGCTTGGCTTCTTTGGTAAGGTGTGGGAATTTTTTGCGGTCGACTTCGACGGTTTCCAGTTTGTTTAGTCCGAGCCATTGGGAGACAAAGGTTTCGGCGAAGGCGAAGGATCTCTGACTTGCGATCAGTCGATCGATTTGGGTGTCGAGGTTTTCTCTAAGGGTGCCGGCGTGCGCGAGGTCGATTAGCTCTTTATCAGGTGGTGCGTTCCAGAGGAAGTAGGATAGTTTCGATGCGAGTTCCCAATCATCGAGCGGTTCACCATCGGGTGATTGGCTCGCTTCTGATATATAGAGGAATTGAGGGGATGTAAGTACAAAGCAGAGGGCTTCTTGGAGGCTTGGTTGGAGTTCCTTCGCGGTCGCAAATTGTTCTTGCCAGAAGTTGAAGATTGTTTTCGATTCTTCGGGTGAGAGTGGGCGTCGAAAGGCTCGGCGCGCGAAATCCAAGAGGATGCGGTTGGCATAGTGTTCATCGGTTTCCTCCGGATTGCGATCTGCGAAGATTTG
>CAIJIZ010000833.1 GCA_903820735.1 uncultured Pirellula sp. | reverse complement strand
GAAGAACGTTGAAGTCATTGCGGTATTCGGCAAGCGGCTCAAGTGCATGAGACAACTCCCATTCCTTACCCTTCCCTTTCGGTACCCATCGATCTGCGT
The DNA here is from genome assembly GCA_903820735.1 of uncultured Pirellula sp. GTDB lineage: Bacteria > Planctomycetota > Planctomycetia > Pirellulales > Pirellulaceae > JBKCUI01. Next base: position 2,127 of record CAIJIZ010000833.1, on the reverse strand, counting down.
TTGTTCCGTTCGGAAAGAAGATCCACGCTAATCGAACCGGTGGAGCGCTCGCCGAAGCGGCCTGCACGGGCTTCATGAACTGAAGCATCGGTAACGAGACCGTTGCTCCTAAACCTCGTAGGACTGTACGGCGATCCAGTCGCATCGATGAAGGAATACGTCCGCTAGGAAGTGATTGCTCTTGCGTCATCTCAGTTTCGACTCGCTTGTTTGGGTTGCAGACTAGGGTTTGGCGTGACTTGTAAGAATGCATTGCTCGATACGATCCCTTCGATCAGCGATCGTATTGTATACCGATTCGCTTTCGACTTCTCCAATATTGTATCGACATCGCAACGGTCGGCGCGCTGCAATCCTCGCCCTAAGGCGTAGGTTAAAAGCCGTTCGGTGAAGTTTTTAGCGACGCTATCAGTTTTTTGTGACAGAATTGCAATCAACTCCTTGGGCCCAGAGAACTTCGTTCCGTCGACCAATTCCCCTTGGGCAATGATTTCCAGATCCCCATCTTTGTCCCGCCAACGTCCGATTGCATCGAAGTTATCGAGTCCTAAACCTATAGGATCCATAATCTTATGGCATCCCGCGCAGCTCGGATTCGAACGGTGAATCTCCAATCGCTCCCTCAACGAAGCTGTGTCTTCCGCCTTCGCTTGCTCCAAGGATGGCACGTTCGGCGGAGCCGACGGTGGGGGATCGCCAAGCACCGTTTCCAATACCCATTTCCCACGCTTGACCGCTGAACTTCGGGTCGGATTCGATGTCAAAGCCAAAGATGCAGCTTGGGTGAGGATCCCTCGCCGATTCTCCGGAAGAGTTACCTTGATCCATTCATCCTCGCGATTATAGAGCCCTTGGCGACGCGGATTCGTGTCGTTGCCCCCAGGACGCCGGCGATAAAGATCCGACGGATTCTGGCCGTCGTATTGCACGCCGTAGAACTCTGCCAGCCGAGGATTTACAAAAGTGAAATCTGCAAGCAAGAAGTCTTCGACGGTTCCATCTCTCATGACCGATTTGCAAAACAATTCAGTCTCCTTGATCATCGCTCCCCGGAGCCGATCGGACCAGATCGGAAACTTGTCTCGATCGATGTCGATCTTTTGAATATTTCGCAATCCGAGCCACTGCGCAAAAAAACCGGTTAACAAAGAATCCGAACGAGGATCCTCCAGCATCCTAGCTACCTCTGCACGCAACACATCCGTTTCATGCAACCGATTCTCCGAAGCGAGTTTCAACAGCCCGTCGTCGGGCATGCTCGACCACAGAAAATAAGACAATCTCGATGCAATTCCGTAATCATCGAGCCGAACCCCTTTGTCTGTCTCGACCCAACGCTCGGCTCGAAACAGAAACTGCGGAGAAACCAAAGCAGCCTGCAAACCAAATCGAAGCGACTGCTCATAAGTAAACCCGGCATCGGCCCCCTTCTGGCACACCATCATCACGGCATGCACTTCTTCATCGTCGACTACCCGCCGATAGATGCGAGGTAGAATCGCCTGAAACACGCGACGGGTCGCTTCCGTAAATCCTATCGGTCTGCCCTCAGGCTGATCCAAAGTATCCGGATAAGCGATCACCACGCGTTCATGCTCTCGCGGATAAGCGGGCTCACCTTGCTCAGGCCCGACCAATCGAAGGGAATGTATGATGAGCTTGCGATTCGGCACATTTCGCACTTCCGGATTCTGATCTTCGGAATACTCAATCCGCAATTGATGCTCACCAGCCGTTACCTCAAAATCAATCTTAGTGGTCTCGTCCTTGGGCAACACTTCCCACTCCGAGATCATCTGATCATCAAGGAATAATTTTGCCTTGCAGTTATCGATCTGCCCTTCTCCAAACCGGGTTCGCACACTCGCCGTGTACTTTCCAGTCGCAATGTAAACCGGAACCTTCATCGACTCGTGATACCCAAGCGTCTCCCCTTCAAAACTCTGCTTGCGAAACACTTCTCGATCCGTCGCAATCACCTTCTCAGAGATCAACGCCGCAGATTGTAGATACTTCTCCATCGCAATCGGTGGGAGCGACAGTACCTCGCCTTGGTTGTCAAACCCATTTCCAACATCATCCGACACGAACCCGATCTGCTTGCTGGGCTTGAGTTCGAGCCCAAAT
>CAIJIZ010000832.1 GCA_903820735.1 uncultured Pirellula sp. | reverse complement strand
GTTCTTTCGATCCTAACGATTGCAACGGGGAGCCAATGGGCAAGTCAGAGGGGGGTAGTAACCGTCGATCGCGAGCCGTGGGAGAGGGTGCGAGAGGGATCGCAGTACCGCCGCTCGCTTCGGTCGACTGGAATCGCTGGCAGTATCGCATCGGTTGTCCGGTCTGGGGCTGTCGCCATTGGAGCGGCGCGGTTTATCCGAAAGGGAGCCCGTCGGGTGACGGATTGGCTTGGTATTCCCGAATGTTTCCCACGGTGGAAGGAAACAGCACTTTCTATTCGGTGCCTGCGGCTGAGAGTTTTTTGAAGTGGAGCGAGCAAGCAGCTTCTGGGTTTCGGTTTTGTTTCAAGTTCCCCCGCGCGATCTCGCACGAGCGTCAGTTGGTTGGCTGCGAAGGGATGCTCAAGGAGTGGATTGAGCGGTTGGACATTCTTGCCAACAGCGATCGACTTGGGCCGACCTTCTTACAACTCGGCCCGTCGTTTTCTTTTGCGCATTTTCCGCAGCTTGCCCATTTTCTCAAGCAGCTACCATCGCAGTGGCCATGGGCACTCGAAGTTCGGCATCGCGATTGGTTTGATGCGGGGGACAATGAATCGCGTCTGGATGATCTGCTTCGAAGTCTCTCGATCGATCGCGTGATCTTCGATTCGCGTCCACTCAATGCGCTCGAAGCGAGCGATGCGAGCGAGTCTGCTTCTCAAGTCAGAAAGCCCAAAGTGCCGCTTCGCACCACAGTAACGGGTCGTCGCCCAATGGTTCGCTTGATCGGACGCAACGACGTTCAAGAGGTCTGCGAGTATTGGGACGAGTGGGCGGAAACGTTGTGCGATTGGATTATCCAAGGACTCGAGCCCTGGATCTTTACGCATGCTCCTGATGACACCTACGCGCCGAGCCTTGTTATGGATCTGCACACACGCTTGCAACGTAAGCTTGAAGAACGGGATGCAAGCAACCGGCTTGAGTCTCTCCCTTCACTTGCGAGTTACATCAGCGCCGATAGCGAAAGGAATACATTCGACACTCAGCGGGGTGAAGCAGGTCAGCGGGGTGAAGCAGGTCAGTGGGTGCAGGGGGAATTATTTTAAGAAGCTCTGTGATTCTTCTCAATGAGAATTTTCGCGTTCGGCGAGATCTTTGATGTGTGCCAATACCCTCTGATGGATGCGATGGATCAGCATGTCGGTCCAGAGCGTCCAATAGAACTGCGGGAAGATCTCGTATTCGTACCAAGTGCGACCTTCCAGACGTGTACGTCCGTTCCCGAGATCGACCAACCGGAACTCCCCTCGTTTGCTTCGAAGGTACCCATCGAGGTGGGGAGGGTGGACGTGACGATAGGGGCTCAGTTCGTGCATCGGCGAAGGTTGCGATTGAACGTCGAAAGCTAGACGTGTGGGTTGCTCCCAAGCCGTGATTGGTTCGACGAACGGCCCCGTGGAGAATTCGCAATAGCGAACCGCTCCTACGCCGGATCCTTGGATCGTTGCCCGCTTTGGATAGGCGATGCCAAGTTGGAAGTACCAATTCGACGGCGGGGGCAAATCCGAGAAACCGACTACATGCGGCCAGACTTGCTCCGGGGTAGCGTTGATTTCGGTGGTCGTCAGGACTTCGTAAAGTGGAAGTGTCCGAATGCGACTTTCGGCTCCTGCGAGGACCGGCAACAAACTGATAGGAATGAGGATCATGATCGATTGCTGCGGTTCAATTGCTGCGATCATGAAACCGATCAGCGCACCGAGGATCGCCATTCCACCGGCGATCGGCAGCAGCATTGCCAAGCAGATTACTCCTTCGAAGGCGAAGAGGAGGAGGATCATCCCACTGAGAAGGATCGAGAGTTCCGCGACGAGAATGCTCGATTTCCAGGATCTCAGATAAGGTCGATTGTACAAGAACGAGCTTGTTGCTCCCATGATGATGGGTGTTCCCATGAACAACGCCGCACCATAGTCAGCGATCAAGTAGACACTAAAAGAGACCATCGCAATGCAGACAAGGGCGGCGATAGCGATTCCGAACAAGGCAGATCGTAGTCCATGTCCGATCAAGGTATCCGGCGCGTCTTTCGCAATGCGAAACCTTTCTTGGTCAGGGCGAGGGACTCGCGGTAATAAACACAGGAGCAACATCAGGGCGAAATTCGCGAAAGGAACAAATACCCACAGACCGAACCATGCGTTTCTACCGGCGTCGACCGCACGGCGAACACTCATCGAAACAGCGATCCACAGAAAAGGTAATGACCACACAATGATTACCCACATCATCCAATCGGGAGCAGGTGGAGCAAAATACTTTTGCCGGACACTCATCAGTGGATTGAGAAAATCATACGGGGCGTAACTCCGCCCGGTGTTTACATAGATAAAGGCGAATTCGCATAAGTACTTCAGGAGCATCAACGCGAACCCGGAAAGAGCGTAGGCGAGTTGGCTGACGGGGAGTTGAAGACCGAACCAGAGTTTCGGGAGCGTGACGAGCGAGAAGTTCTCGAGGGGTTGGTCTGGGGGTTGGTCCGGTGTGGGGGCCGACGGATTTGCGGTGCTCATGGTCGAGCTACTCCTGTTTTGGTCGCTCGTTGGTCGTTAATGGGCCAGACATCGGAGGGGTCTCAAAGAACGAACCTTCGTCGAGCATTCGAGGATCACCTGTGCGAGTGAGTTCGTCGAGCAATCGTTGTTCGAGGTTTTGGCGGATGGATTGATACTCTGGATCTGCTGCGAGATTTTTCATCTGATGCGGATCGACCCGCAAGTCGAAGAGTTCTTCGCGTGGTCGGCGTCCATAAGCATGCTGGAAGAAAGGTTGCCATTGAGGTTCATTGCGATGTTCGACCAACCACGCTTTCGTCGGTCCGGCATCTTCGTCGGGCAGGGTTGCGCGGGTGTTCTCACGCACTTCCTGATAGCTTGGGGGAGTGGAGTCCATCAAGCCATACGGATCGCCGAGTGGCCAGCGATCGGGTCGAAAGTTAATGATGTAGAGAAATTCATCCGTGCGGATTGCACGTTGCGGATAGGGCGAAAAATCCGCCCTCGCATTTTCAACATGGCGCTCTCGACCGAGGAAGACTGCATTGCGGTTCGGATCAAGTTTGCCGCTGGAGTTTTTTTGGAGCATAGGCAACAGACTTTTTCCAGTCATCGTCTGCGGGACTGCAAGCCCGGCGGCTTCTAAAATCGTCGGAGCGATATCGGTGAGGCTAACAAGATCATCGATGACGCGAAATGACTTCGTCG
>CAIJIZ010000831.1 GCA_903820735.1 uncultured Pirellula sp. | reverse complement strand
TTGTTCATAACCGAAGCTTTCCGCGAAGCGGACGACATCCATCCAGTGGCGTGCCCAGCGTTCACCGTATTCCGGTCGGTTGAGTAGTTGGTTGACGAGTTCTTCCCATCCCTTTTGGGATATTGAGTTCGGAGAAGGCTCCGTTGTATTTTTGTTCGTGATAAGTGCGAGGGCTTGCTCAAGTTCAGAGGGGGAGGGTGGGAGTCCGAGGAGATCGAACCAAAGGCGACGGACGAGGGTTTTTGGGGCCGCGGTAGGAGCTTGGTAGATGTTGTTTGCAGCGATTGCAGAGAGGATCCAAGCGTCGACTGGGTGAGTGTTTTGAGTGGAGGATACGATGTTGGGTGGGGTAGGATTTTTCAGGGGTTGGAGAGACCAGAGTTGTCGTCCGGATTGGATATCGGGTCCTTTGGTTGAGGGAGGAGTTTTTCCGGAGCGAGGGTCAGGAGCGCCGAGTTTGATCCATCGTTCGAAGTCTTCGATGATATTGCTAGGAAGTTTCCCGGCGGGGGGCATTTCGTAATCTTCGTAGCGTATCGCCTTGAGGATGAGGCTGTTGAGTGGCTCGGAGGGATCGAATGCTGGTCCGGAGTCACCGCCGCGAGTGAGACCTTCTCGGCTATCGAGCCAAAGGTTTGCTTTGAGGTTTCCGTCTAGTTTTGCTTCGTCGGAGTGGCATTTCAGGCAATGTTCGACGAGAACGGGTCGGATTTTCGATTCGAAGAAAGCGATATGTTCAGGGTTGGTGGTAGGTGTTGGTTTGGAAGTATCTGCATTCTCTTGGGCGAGGGATGTTTGCAGGAGCAGTCCGAGGGAAGCGATAGAAAGAAGGGCGGGGAGGGGGTAATGCATAGGAGTCAAGGTGGTGCGTTTTTTTGGGGGAGGGTTGTTTGGGGGAGGGCAGGACGCCGAGCATGGGTTCCAGTCGCTCAGTCGTAGTGCTTTCAGTTTACCACATAACAGGGTGAAAATCGCTGCGAATCCGATGAGCATCGTAGGGCGGAATGTGGTGCCGCTTTGCGTGCTTTAACGAAGGGCAATTCATCGAAATCAACAACCTTGAACTTCCTCGCTGCCGCGTTTTGATGTCGCGGTGTTTTCAATCACTGGCACCGTCAGTAGACATGAATACGATTAGGTGATTTCGTCTGTTGGACCTTCCGATTCACATCGAGCCTGCTGTACACCTGATAATCTTAACTCCGAGGACCATTTTTTAGTGCCTGTGCTGTGCCCGTGCTTGTAACACACGTTTCCACGTCAAGCCACGAAAGCATCACTCGAATTCGAGTCGAGGGGAGGAGCTGGATCAGAGGGCACGAGTACGAGCAGAAGGAACGAGCACGAGCATGAGCAGAGAGCACGAGCACGAGCAGAGAGCAGAGAGCAGAGAGCAGAGAGCAGAGAGCAGAGAGCAGAGAGCAGAGAGCAGAGAGCAGAGAGCAGAGAGCAGAGAGCAGAGAGCAGAGAGCAGAAGGGCAGAAGGGCAGAAGGGCAGAAGGGCGGGAGGGCGGGAGGGCGGGAGGAACGCGTCATATTTCCATGACGGTTAATTCAGCTCGCGGTATGCTTGAGCTGGGCGAGACATGACTCGGTAGGGAATAAAAGGAAGGAATACTCCCTTGATCGCAAAAGCGATAAGTGCTGCCCGGAACGATGAAACTGCCGAAGTCGCTCATGTTGCCGCTGCGAAATCGACGCTGTTGCGATCCGAATCTGACTTCGCAACTGCCGCATCTGATGATGCCATTCCAGCCGACTCCCCTCTCGTGGCAATGTTCGCAAAAGTAAATGATGCTTGTCGAGCAGTTGCTGATGCTCGCTATCCCCAGCATCCAAAAACAACTCGGGACGCGACCGCATGTCGTGCATCTGGTTCTCAAGTCGCTGTCGTTCCTGTGTCTGCGATGTCAAATCTCGAACCAAATCCTCCGCGTAAGGCAATCTCAGAGTTGCAGTCGCTATCGCATAACTCGGGGCTTCGATACCCAAGAACCGTTCGATCAATCGGTCTGTCAACCGATCGTACAACCCACCCCCTATGCCATGCACAAACCCCTCGGCAACAAAGACTCTTAAAAATAATGTAGTCATCAAGGCTCGTGGCCGAATGCAGACACCTTGGCCTATCCACTCTTCAATGCACTCACCCAACGGACTATCTGTTGATTCGCATCGCAATGTCCAATTCAATTGCTCCGATGTTCCACCCGATCCCAAGGCATAACCTGCATGCGTCTTGCGAACCCAAAGGCGACTTCGTGTCGAGTCGCTCTGCCGATAAAGCCAAAATGGTAACTCCACCCAATCGGATTCCCGATGAAGCGATGGAACGGGTTGGCCTGCGTTGTGGACGTTGTACTCTCGCCGATAATCGGCTAAACATGCATTGTAGGTCTCGTGCAACGCGTCAGCGTGTTCAATGCAGTAAACGACAAATCCCACCCAAGAGTGAGTTTCGCAAATGCGACTCATCGGAATTTCTAAATTGCAGACACCGGCTTGAACCTCTATCCGATGACGTGCTTGCGATAAGGCTATCGCTGCATTTTGCCCCTCGGATCGCTCGCGCAAATAGTCACAAAATGCAACCACAATGGGGCGATCTATCCCCAGCGTCTCAAGCGATCGTTGTACCTTCCCTGCAAATGCGTCGAGCTCAACGGGATCGATAGAATGAAAATGCCATGGCTTGAGGAGGCTTCGATCAGTCGAGGATTGAAGTGGAAGCGGAATCGTTTCAGCGCTGAACTTCGATGCCCCTTCGCTTTGTCGCACCGGAACTCGTATCGATGTGGCTTTTGCAAGATCTTGATCGATGATCACGTGCAAACTCGTTGCTGGGGCATCGTTGTCGCGAAGCTCCTTGGCAATGGAGTCGAGGTAGAAATTTTTAAACCATACTCCTGGATGAAACGCTTCGGGTTGATGCCCACCGACAATCCACCGAACTTGAGCAATCCGATCGGCGGTCTCTTCGTCGGATTGGGGAGCGGACACACCAAACGGTTCTGTTCCTAATGGCGAAAAATCGGGGATATAAGATCGGACGTAGGCCAAGGCCGCTTGAGCTATCTCTCGGCGAGTGCGGTCTCGCAAGGTAGCAAGCCATGATGGGGGGGATGCGTTCGAATACGAGTGAGCATTCGACGCTTGATTTGCAGCGTAGAGGCTATCGAGCCACTTGGAACGAGGCGGGACAATGAGGGCTTGATTGTCTTCCGCCGGTGCTTTGATTTGCCCCCAATCGATCTCGTTTTGTTCCAACGCTGGCCCCGCCACCTCTAGCAGCACTCGGTGCCGCAACCACTAATCGCTGAAGGCTTGGGCAACTCGTATCCTCTGGCTTGCATGGCCAAGATACTCTCGTCGATGACTTGGTTGTAGTGATTCAAGCGAACTCCGCCATCATCAAGTGCACCACCGAAGGATCTTGCAAGATCGAGATAAATCAAAGGAACAGGGATCTCGAGGATGTTCAACCCCAGCATCGCTGCCTGGGCCCACAACTCTAGAGGCATTGCGTAACCGTCGATGGTGATTCGCAATTGTTCCAATGCTGATACGCGGTAGGCTTTGAATCCGCAGAATGCATCGGTCAAATTCCAATGAAACGTATCGTTGAGCCGTTTCGTCACGGTGCGATTGATGAACAGTCGCTCAGGGGGAGGCAACGAGTCACCGTCATAGGTTTTCAAATAACGCGAACCGGATACGATGTCGGCGTGTTTGCACGCGGTGACGAAACGTGGGATCCGTTTCGGTTGATGTTGGCCATCGCAATCGAGCGTTACGATGACTTCGTAACCTTCGTCGATGGCATACTGAAAGGCTGTTTGCAAGGCGGCTCCGTAGCCCCGGTTCTTCGGGTGATGGAGCACGGTCACATCGCGGCGTTTATCGAGCAAATCCGAGGTGCCGTCCGTCGAGCCATCGTCGACTGCGAGGACATCCGGGGCGTAGCGTACCACTTCGTCCAAGACGCCATCGACACTCTTCGCTTCGTTGTATACAGGGATTGCAGCCAGCCAGCGTTTCATAACCCAAACCGTTCCGTTAGAGGGACTAGTAACCTGACCATTGTAGATGCCAGGGGGCTAGGGTCAACGATCACCGCGCCGCATTGCGGATTCCTGAGGTGCTGCTTTGTCGATGATTCGGATTGCGGAGACTTTAGCAGCAGGCAGAAGGTGGCTAGGACCCAAACAAGCATCTGATTCGCTCAACCCGGGGGCTTGTTCTCGATCATTATTGAGGTACGGGTTATCGAGACTCACCAATTCGCTGAGTTTCGGAAGCCTAAGCCATTGGACGCTCCCGTCGCTGAACAGGATGTTGACCGCCCGGCGACCGTGCATTTCGAAGTCCGAATCGAGCGATTCTGCGGATCCGGTAGGGACCGGAAGTCGATCGCCGATCCAGGCAATTCGTCGGGAAGATTGAGAATCCGGCGTTGCGTACTTTCCTCCGATTATCGTTCCCATGTGGTAAGCGTAGTCTCCACCGGCGAGGAATCTCCAAACTTGCTGTTGCTCGCGACCGGCGATGAGATAGTCGAGGGATGTAGGGACATTTGCCATCCAATTTGGAGCAGGCTCCGAGGGGCATTGCAGCCAACGTTCGGTTTCGAGCAGCTCAAGGTCTCGTAGCCGGATCGCATAGACACCCGCGAAGGAAAGTGGGCTATTCGGTTCGATACCCGGAAGTCTGTGAGCGGGCTGGAATTGTGCAAAGGCTCGCAACGCGTCCCCGATGTGCCGAAGGTTGTCTCTGCATTCCTGCTGACGTGCGACTTCCCGCCAATGAAGCAAGCCTGGGAGCAGAAACGAGAGAAAGACGATTCCCACAGCGAGGGCAACGAGGCTATCGAGCCAGGCGAGTTGGATTCCAAAAGGTGCCGATGCAGTTTCTAACGTTCCGCTTCCCGCACGATCACCCAATGCAGAGACTTCGTTGGAACGTTTGATGATGGCTTGGTCGTTTGCAGTGTTTTGTGTGTTCGCTGTGTTGGGTGCGTTTGCTGGATTGCGGTCGGAAGTGTTGGATTGATCGAGTTTGGCGATCATCGCCATAGTCTCTTCGATAAAGCCCTCTCGAAATCCCTCTTGGCTCGCCACACCTTCTGAGTCATTGGGTTGTAAGGAGTCATTGGGATGTTGCGCATCGCTGGGGTCTTGAGCACCGCTGGGTTCTCGCGAGCCACTGGTGTCTTGCGCGCCGTCGGCATTGTCTTCCGCTAGAAGTTCATCTGCGAAAGGTTCGAGCATGGAGCGAAGGTCGCGCAAGCGTTGCATCAAAGTGTTGGAATTTGCCAACTGGTCTTCAATGGCCAACGACTCTTCATCGGACAGGGCGCCGAGAAGGTAGCCGAGCAGCGTTTCGTCTGAAGGGGGCAGAGGGTCTGGGCGCATGTAGAGTCACAACGGGGGGTTGGTTCGCGAGGCGATCAATACCACGAGGCTCAATGGGATGTTACGAAGCCTCGTTCTCTTGCATACGCAACCAAATCTCATTGAGTTTGCGCATGGCGGTAAAAACTCGACTTTTCACCGTTCCGACCGGAATATCTAAGATTTCAGCGATATCCGCGTATTTAAGACTTTGGTAAAACGCCAGCTGAATTAGCTGTTGGGTTTGTTCGTTGAGTTGAGAGACTGCCAATCGGACTCGGGAATTGGTTTCCGATCTCAGGGCGATTTCCTCGGGGGTCGCTTCGCGAGACGGGATCCGACCGGCGAGAGCTTCATCCGCATCGTTCTGCTTGGATACTCCATCGAGGCTGGTGGCTTGATGACGTTTGTTGCGTCGCATGAAATCGATCGCTTTGTTACTTGCGATCGCATAGAGCCAAGGTCGGAATCGTTTTCCGGGTTCGAACTGGCTGATGCGTAAGTGAACGCTCAGGAAGGTTCCTTGGAAAACGTCTTCGGCATGCTGAACGCTTCCGAGGAATCGGCGTAAGAACGTAAAGAGTTCACGTTCATAGCGACGCATGAGGGCTTCGAAATGCTCGGGGCGTTGTTCGTGCAGGTACTTGTCTACAAGCTGCTCGTCGGTCCACTGAGCAAACCGACATTGCTGCGAAAATCCGGATTCCGGGGAGGAGATGATTTCCTCGATCGAGTTGCTTTTCGTAGACTGCATAGGAATTGCTTTCCTGAATATCCACTGACCGGTAGAGCCTTTTAGACGGAGTAAGTTTACCGGGAGTTCCCGGAAAAAGTCAAAGAGCGTTCACTGGAAATTCATACCGGAACGATCAAACGTAGCGATTTCGCTTGATTTGCCGTCTTTGATGCTGCTCGCTAGGTTGCCAGGACTTCGGATTCTCCGAAGGACTCTTTGAGTACGTCGGGAGAAAAGTGGCCGAAACGGAAGGATTTTCCGCTGCGTAGATTGACCATGGTCAGGACGGCGGGGGCGAAGAGACCTGGGTCGACTTTGTAGAAGTCATACCCGTAGGCTTTGAAGGTTTTTGCAAAGGGTTGGCCGAAATCGCGCGAAGAATTACTGGGAACTTTGGGCCCTATCGCGACGAGCTGATCGTCTTGAGCGTCGACCCACAGGGTGACATGTCCGCCGTAGAGGATCGCATCATTGGTTCGCCCGATACCGGTCGCAAAGTCTTTGGCGACGGGAGGAATTGGTGCCGAACCGACTCCTGAGCGAATTTGATTTAGGTCGAAACCGAGTTCGAAGAGTTTGTGCAGCGAGGTTTCGATCGACCTTGCGACGACTTGCATGACTCCCGCAATGCTGCTTGTAGAAGCAACGCAGAGGATGAGTTTGGAGGTCGGGACGTTGCATTCGGCGGCAATTTGCTCGGTGATTTCTTCGGTAGGAAGCTCATCGCTTTCAAGCACACCGACGGCGCTCGTGGAGTGATCGCCAATAACAAATCGATCCAACACGGTTTCTTTACCACGTTTTGCTCGCATGGGACCGGATCCCATGGCGAAGTACTTGCCGTGGGTAATTTTCCAACCGGCGTACTGGCTTGCCATGCACGCTTTCAAGGGAGAGTCGGTGGAGACCAGCAGTTGTGGGCCGTTCCAGATGGCCCGATCAGCGGCGGTAAGTTGAACATTGGCGCTCAGTCCCATGCAAATCTTGGAAAGTGCTAATCCAGCTTCGATTCCTCCTGAGACACCGCAACCGAAATCGATGACGCGAGCACCGTTTTGAAGGATGTGCGTCTTGACTCGAAGGTCATCTTCGTTGGCCACAACCTGTTGTTCTATCCATTGAAGCGTTCGATCGTTTAGGGACGGGTAAGTGGCCATCGATGGATCTTGGAAACGTGAAGACAAATACAAATTCGGTCTGGTAAATCGGTCGTTGTCGACAGCGAGTTGATTGGGAGCACGTGTTCGACGATTCGGCGATGCAAGAGCTTGTGACTACGGTAGATGAGATAGTCACAAGCGAGCTTGTTGTTTCGTCGAAAAGAGTAAGCTTTACTCTTTGGCCTCTGTGGCACCCTCGATGATGGTTGCCTTTTTCAGAACGATCGGTTCGACGGGGACGTCGCTGTGTGGGCCTTTGTTCCCCGTTTTGGCTTGAGCCATCTTTTCGATGATTTCCTCTCCTTTGACGACACGGCCGAAGACGCAGTAACCGTAGCGATCGGCGGCGTATTTTTTGTCGAGGTCGCGATTGTACTTCAAGTTGACGTAGAACTGGGAAGTTGCCGAGTGCGGAGCGCGTGTGCGAGCCATCGAGAGGGTCATGCGATCGTTCTTCAGTCCGTTTGCGGCTTCGTTTTCGATCGGGTCATCCGTTGGCTTTTCCTTCATGTCGGGAGTCATCCCGCCACCTTGGACAACGAAGCCTGGGATGATGCGGTGGAAAACCGTTCCGTCATAGTGTCCTTTTTTGACATAGCTAAGGAAGTTCGCAACGGTTTTTGGGGCTTCCTTCTCGAAAAGTTCGATTTCGACATCTCCCAGGGAAGTCTCTACAAGGACTTTTGGGTTTTGTGCTACCGCGACTTGGCTGGCGAGAGCCAAGCACATTCCGGCACTTAGCAAAGCTGCTTTGTTACCCACCATCATGCATTGTTGGACGAGACCTGACGCCAATTGGTGCAAATGCCCCATGTTTTGTTTTCTCCGATTTTCTTTCTTTAAGAACCCGCACTTGGTTGAGGGTTGTTTCGCCTCTTCCCACTGGTGAGATATGATACCGACTTAGTTACGATGGATCGACGGCTAGTGGTTCAGTTTTACCTGCCTGTTTTCAGCGAGTTTGTTTCCATGTTTTTATTTGCTGGGTTTTCGCGTCGGGGTAATTTTGCCGCGATGGGTGTATGGTTGCTTTGGGCAAGCTATTCGCTGTGCCCATTGGTTGCTCAGGAAAGTTCCGTCGTGCAGGAAACTGAAGAGAGGGAACTTAAGCCTACGAATCCGAAGTCGCCGATGACGATTGCGGAGCGATCGAATTTTCTAGCGACTTCTCGGGGGGAGGAAGTCGAAGGTTTCCTCGGTCAGCTTGCGCGATCGAGCCCGTTTGCGAAGCTGATGGAAGTGGGGCAAACGCACGAGAATCGTTCGCTTTGGGGATTGGTTGTATCGAAGGATCTCAAAGTTTCATTGCCACTGGCCGCGGATGATCCTCGCTTGGTGATTCTGATGATCGGCGGAATTCACAGTGGGGAATGCGACAGTAAAGAAGCCTTATTGGCATTGGCTCGCGATACTGTTCAAGGAAAGCACAATGATTGGCTCGATCGATGTGTCTTAGTTTTCCTACCGAATTTCAATGCCGATGGCAATGAGCGAGTCGGTCCGATGCATCGCCCAGGCCAAGAGGGGCCTGCTTTGGGGATGGGGACACGTGAGAACGCGCTCGGACAAGATTTGAATCGGGATTTCGTCAAGCTTGATACACAAGAAGTCCGTTCGCTGGTCCGATTAATTGACGCTTTTCAAGTGGACGTTTTGTTCGATGCGCACACAACGAATGGATCGTTGCATCGTTACGACATGACGTATGACATTCCTCATAATCCAGCCGTCTACCGCGACATGATCGGGTGGCTCAAGTCCGAGATGTTGCCCGCGGTTTCACAAAAGATGCAGGCACTCGGTTCGCCGATCTTTCCCTACGGAAACTTCAATCGAGACCATACGGTTTGGGAAAGCTACGGTTTTGAGCCACGTTACAGCACGGAGTACATGGGGTTGCGGGGCAAGATTGGGATATTGGTGGAATCGTATTCGTACGCGACTTATCAGCGGCGCATCGACGTCAGTTACTCGTTCATCGAGGAGTCGATCACCTATCTATGCCAGAACTCCGATGCCGTTCGCTCATTGGTTCGCAAGCCCGTTTCGACTTCGCCCAAGGGAGTTGCGATTCAAGGAGTGATTGAACCGGGTGAAGAGCGAGCGAAAGTGGCTGGCTATCGTTGGCCGGAGAAAACGACAACCGAGAAAGATGTACCCGAGAGATCTTCAGCGGAAAAACCGTCGCTTGAAAAGTCTTCGGCGGAGAAGTCGCCAACGGAGACCAAGCCGCAGGAGGTTACCTTCCCTAGTCCGAAGGATCGCAGTCGCGTCAAGGAGATGGAGCAGACGCAATACGAAGTTCGCTTAGCAAACGTGGCGACGAGAAAACTTGAGGTCGACGCGCCGATCGCTTACCACATCCCCAAGGAGTGTTCGTGGCTTGCGAGCCGCATTCGGTTGCATGGAGTACCGATGATCGAGGTCTCGGGCGATGCTGTGACTCTAGTTGAGCAATACAGAGTCATCGACCGCAAAGAGTTAAACGAGTTTCAGTTTCGCAAGTTATCGAAATACAGCGTGGCGTTGGAAGAAAAAGAAGTGGTGCTAGGGCCGGGCTGGATTGTTCCAACAGACCACCCCTTGGGTGTGTTGGTTACGTACATCTTAGAGCCTCATTCCGATGAGTCCTTGGCGATGTGGGGATTTCTCGATCCGTTGCTGCAACCCGGTGCGGTTTATCCTATCACGAGGTGCAAAGCGATACCGAGTTTTTCAAAGGTAACTCCCCTTGAACCACTTGAATGGCTTGATTTGAAAGCGAAGGGAATCGTTGGAGAGAAACTAACGCTCGACAAGTTGTATTCGCCAAAGGACAAGATCGCTTATTCAGGTGCACCAAGTCCGTTACCACGTTGGATGCCACATGGCGAAGGGTACATCACTCGTCGGGAGCAGCGTTGGTTTCATGTCGATGCTGCCAGTGGCGCGATGCATCCATGGGAAACGCCACAACGGATGGTCGAAGCGCTTTCGAAGCTTCCTGAGTTCCCCGATAACGCAGCGGCTCCCTACGGCCGTCAGATCGAGCTCTTTCAAGATGGTTTGGAATCGGCTGTGATCAATCACAAGAACGATTTGTACCACTATCATCTGTTGACCGATGTTGCCCAGCGCGTGACCAATACGCCAGAGCAAATCGAGGAGTTAGTCGAGCTAAGCCCGACGAAACGCCACATTGCTTATGTCCACCAACAGGATCTATATGTTGTTGATTGTAAAACCAAGGAAGTGAAACGATTGACAGAGGATGGTGGAGGAGAGATTCTCAATGGCAAGCTCGATTGGGTCACTCAAGAGGAGGTCTACGGTCGGGGGCAGTTCAAAGCTTACTGGTGGAACTCCGATGGAACCAAGATCGCCTATTTGCGATTGGACGAAACACCGGTTCCGACGTTTGTGATCGATGATTCCCTTTCCTTTGCCCAGAAGGTCGAGAACATGCGATATCCGAAAGCCGGACAGCCCAATCCGAAGGTTTCCCTGCATGTGGTTGACGTTCAGACGGGAGTCAAGCAAGAGGTGCCATTGAGCATTGCGGATCCTGCGGAGCGATTGGTTGTGAGAGTGGGCTGGAAACCAGGGGTCCCAGATGCATTGGTTTATCAGATTCAGAATCGTATCCAAAATCGACTTGATGTAGTCCTTTATGACTGTGCAGCACAAGCCTCTCAGGTTCTTGTTCATGAGGAGTCCAAGGCTTGGGTGGACGTCATCGATAGCCCGCGATGGCTTCTCGACGGTAGCTTTTTATGGGTAAGTGACAGTGGGCTCGATGGGCAATATGTCGGCAGAAGGCATCTGTATCACATCGCAATCGATGGCAAGAAACGAGCGTTGACCCAAGGGGATTGGGATCTTAAAGAGATCTCGGGAATCACCGATGGCGGAAAGTACGTATGGATGACGGCGCATCGCTCTGCTCCGACGAACACCGACGTCTTGCGACTAGCCCTTGAGACCGGGGAGCTGGAGTCGATGAGCGAACGGACTGGGGCGCACCGCATCAGCGTTCATCCGACCGGAAGCTACTTTATTGACAGTTGGAGCGACATGAATAATCCGCCCGAGACTTGGTTGAGGGATCGTGAAGGGAAACCGTTACGATTGCTCAGTGGGTATCGAAGCGATCGATTCGACTATGTGCAAACTGTTGCCCCTGAGTTGGTTGAGATTTCCGCTCGCGATGGGCAGGTGTTGCAAGGATTGCTTTACAAACCAGAGCATCGTGATGGGGATAATACGCGTCATCCAGTAGTGATGTATGTGTATGCGGGCCCGTCTGCACCGACGGTAGAAAACAGTTGGACGCATCGAAGCGATCTGTGGCATCGGTACCTAACCGACCGGGGCATTGCGGTGTTGTTGTGCGATAATCGCTCAGCGTTGGGAAAGGGGAATGCGGACACGTGGAAGGTCTACAAGAACTTAGGTGCACTCGAATTGCAGGATCTTGAGGATACGGTGGATTGGCTAGGTAAACAAAATTGGGTCGACAAGGACCGGCTAGGACTCTGGGGTTGGAGTTATGGAGGATACTTCACCGCGTATGCAATGACACATAGCAAGTTATTCCGTGCGGGTATTTCTGGTGCACCGGTGACCGATTGGCGCAACTACGATTCGATCTATACCGAGCGATACATGGATACGCCGCAAGCGAATCCCGAGGGTTACCAAGCCAGTTCGGTGGTTGAAGCGGCGAAGAATCTACATGGGCGGTTGTTATTGATCCATGGAGAGATCGACGAGAACGTACATATGACCAATACGTTCCAGTTCGTCAATGCGTTGCAGGAAGCTGGGAAGCAGTTTGAACTGATGGTATATCCCAAGAATCGGCATGGTATTGTCGATCCTGAGCAGATGCAGCATCAGTACCAGATGATGACGGACTTCTTTGTACGCAACCTTGGCCTATGAGATATGCTCGTTTCAATCCGATTTACTGGTCGCGGTAGACTTGGGTGCTCTCATCGCGGATCACTGGGACGGGTCGCAATTGGCTTTGGATTGCGGCTCGTAGGATTTGAGTTCCTTCGCGTCCATGCTTGATGGAAACCTTTACGGTGATTTGCTCTTTCGAAGCAAGGCTCGGAATTGGAGCGAAGACGATCTGCCTTCCCGTGGATTGATACTTCATCGGCGCAAAGACTTGGTCGACAGATGCACCTTCGGGGATCTCGATCACAAGCCGAACTTCTTGGTCAGGTCTAGTTCCGATATTGTTGATCTTTACGGCGTATGTGGTCACGCCGCTGGTTTCGATAGGATCGTTATCGTCCTCGATATCGAATACCAGTTCGCTTTGGCCTTCGACGAGGACTTCACGCTCAACAGGATCCGCACGAAGGCCTTCTGCCTCGGTGCTCATCAGAAGTGTGAATCGACCTTCTTCGACAGGAAGGAGCGTTACTTCGGTTTTCGCTTTCGTGCCTGCAGCAAGTTCGAGCAAGTTCCAGACGACGGCATGTTGGTCGGGCAGATAGGTCCCTTCGTTCGTCGCGCTGATGAAATTCATACCACGAGGTAATCGTGCTGTGATGTAGAGGTCTCGAGCCAAGGCGGTACCGACATTTTCGATGACTGCTTCATAAGGGGCAGGGCGTTCGAGATGACGAAGCTTGGGACCGACAAGTTGCATTTGCAGTTTGGGGGCTTTGATTTCGATCGGTGTTGCGGATTCTGCTAAAGCGGAATTCGAAGACGTCGCACGCACGATGTTATTGGCTTTGCCTGCGGCAAGAGCTGTAAGTTCGATTTCGAACCGAAGTGTTTCACCCGGAGCTAGATCTCCAACATCTTGTTGCAATGCGGAAGCTCCGGTGAGGTGACGGAAGATTCCAGGAACATCTTCCTCGAGTCGAACGTCCTTGGCGGTTCCCGACCCGGTGTTGGTAATATCGATGTATACCATGGTCGTGTTTCCTCCTAGGACTTCTGGGGCGGTGGTTTGCTTGATGCTCAATCGAGGTTGAGTACTGATCGTGCGCACGGAGGCTTGAGCGGCGAATTTGACACTAGCGACCGAGCCAAGTTCCCCTTCGGTCTCAGGAACGATTTCCATGCTGATGGCGACTTCTTGTCCGGCTGCTAACTCACCGAGGTTCCAAAGCAAGCCTTCATTTCCAACCCGTTGAGCTTCTGGCATCGAGCGAACAAGTCTCGCACCTTTCGGGATCGCATCGGTGACTTGAACATCGAAAGCGGTCGAGTTGCCCACGTTGCGAACGACGGCGGTGAAGGTTGCGGGGATCCCGACTTGAACTTCGCTCGGTGCTCGTTTGTGAATCTCAAGACTTGGGTTTTGCGATCCATCGAATTGGCGAGCCCCGGGGATTGGAGTTACCATCGACCAATTCGAAGGGGCACGGTTTTGCGAAGCGTCCGGCTGGAAGCTTGGAAGACCGACGATCGATGGTGGATCGGAGGGTGAGCTTGAGCGGGTCGGAGCAGGTTCGGGAATGGATCGGGATGAAGGAGGTGACGATAGCGATGGGCTATTACCAACTGGGCCATTACCAACTGGGCTAATAGCTGACGGAGCACTTAGGGTCGGGGAATTGGCCGTTGGGGCATTTACAGGTGCATTAAGAGTAGGCGAGTTGAGAGATGGCGCATTGACTGCAGGGGGTTGGAGGGTTGGTTGGTTCGTCAGCTGCGTTGGAGGCTGACTTGAAGGTTGAGTTACTGGAAGAGGGGCAAGCAGGTTTGCGGAAGGGAGTGGATTTGAAGTATTTGGTGGTGGCGATGTTGATCGTGGTGCGGCTGCGTTGGAAGCAGTTGGCAATTCCGTGGGGGGAGTGGTTGGGGGGGCAAATCTCGACGCATCAAGACGAGGTGGTTCGGCCAGCGGGGGAAGGATGGTGGGTGGAGGTGCGGTGGGTAGTGGATTTTGACCGGAGGCAAGCACGACCGTTTCGGGTTGCACGTCTGCAAGGGAGTTTAGGTCTTCGTTGTTCGAGGCAACGTAAGTGCTTCGCGTGTTCGGTGCGCTAGGCAAGTCATCGCTGTTCGGCACGCTTGCAAGATCTGGTAAGCCAGCTGAATTCGGTAAGCTTGCACTCATCACAGGGAGGCTTACTGGGTTTTGCGGATCGCGGTCGTTTGGCAAGTTGTTGTCGACGGGCAAGTTGTTGTCGATAGGTAGGTTGTTTCCAGCTGGCAGGGGCGTTCCGGCTGGCAAGCTTGGAAGCGAAGCGATGCTCGGCAAGCTTGATTCGAGGTTATCGGGGAGCGGATCGTCGCTTGGCAGGGGAGGTAGTTCTCTTATTTTCGGGATGGTAGAGTCGTTGCCGCGAACGACTGGTGGTTGGGGCCATTGATTGGTTTGAATCCACGGTTGATCTGCTTGCGCAGCATCAGCTCTTGAGGAATCTTGTGGGGCTTCGATGCCGCCATCGGGACCGATAGAGTGCGAATCGACTTGGATCGGTTCAGCGCGCAGTTCCGAGTATGCAGAGGGTGCAATATCAGCGATTGTGCGTGTCCCGCGAGCGTCTCGCTGTGCGATCGCCATCGTCAGTACGACAAGCAACCCTGTGAACAGGGTTGCTGCTGCGATAAAAGCAAATCGGGACATAGTCGCCAACCTTTTGCCACAATAAAAAAACGGTGATTTCTCTCATACCAAAACCGTAAAGTGCACGGCCATGAGGCTACTGCTGCATGGCATATGTACTTGTGCGACGGTGGCTTATCCGCGGGTTTAAACGCTTGAGCCTAAGAGACACGATGCTGGGGTCATAGCAAATCCGGCGAGGTGGCCGAAAGATCAAAAAACATTCAGCCTCAAAGTCGGTGATGCCAAGAAGTTGCTTACAGGCTATAGTTAAACGGTCCTTTGCCCTCCCACCTTTGATACTCCTACCTAGCGTGATCATGATGGTCAGATGCGACTGTCCTCGGAATTTTTCGGAGAATTGGAAGCCAATTGCTTGCTCCGTGACCGCTGCCATTTCGCTTGTCCGCGAAAGATACCGGCGTGAAGCCCCCGCACGAAGCTTGGGGAAAGCGCTATGGCTTGGGTGCTTGTCCGCTACAGTCGGCTTGGTTTCTATTAGTTTTTCTGTTGCCCAGGATGGTCCGGTCCCTGAGGTAGACAAGCTTGACAAAGAGCTTACTGAGACGTGGGTTTCTCAAGTGGTTCCGGTGCTTGAAAAGCACTGTGGCGAGTGCCACATGAAGGGTGCAAACGAGGCGGGCGTGAACTTGGGAGATTATGACAGTTTGGAAAAGATTCGTTCCCACGACAGCACTTGGGAGCAGATTCGAGGGGTGATTCGTGCAGAAGCGATGCCACCTCCGGAGTCTTCGACGATGACGGCCGAGGAACGAGGGGTTGTCATGGGGTGGGTTGAGCGAGCTTTGCATGAAATCGACTGCGGATGCGTACCTGCTCCACCGAAGGTCACTGTGCGTCGATTGAATCAATTCGAGTATGACAACACGATACGAGATCTATTTGGGCTCGAACTCAAGCCCAGCAAGCAGATCGGGTTCGTGTCGGATGATGTTGGAAATGGGTTTGACAACCAAGGCGAGGTACTGTCGCTCCCACCGATTGCGATGGAGAAGTATCTACAATCTGCGGCGTTGATCTC
>CAIJIZ010000830.1 GCA_903820735.1 uncultured Pirellula sp. | reverse complement strand
TTTCGACAAGCTTGCTGTGATCCCGGGCACATCGCGCTAAAGATCCTACGATCACTCCCTTGGCAGCTAATTGCGGGTCCAAGGATTCGGCGATCACGATTCCGTTGACCGATTGCAAACTCCCTGAGACTTCCAACGTACTGTCGGTACCGGCAGCATCGGTTCCCGCTGCAGTCGTTACCGTTCTAAGCCGCACCGGGGTGGTGCTTGGAATGGTAACGGACTCGTCGATATTAGGCGAAAACTTGGTGATACGAAAGCCTCGGAGGTCGGATCGCATCCAGTTCTCGTCGCGAGGGTTGGGCCAATCGAGTGATTCATAGATCGCCCAAGCCTCTTTGCGTCGAGCGGATAACCAAGCCGGTTCTGTTCGTCGCTCAAGGAATCTCGAAAAACCATTGTCGTCAAAGGACATAACACCTAATTCCGTATCGTCGTGGGTCTTAGTAGAAGTTGGATGGGGAGTCGACGCAAAGGTCATTAGCCTACCGATCCTTCCATCTGCAACTGGATCAATCGATTCATTTCCACTGCATATTCCATTGGTAGTTCTTTTACCAACGGTTCGATAAAGCCGTTGACAATCATCGTGCTCGCTTCGGCTTCGGACATGCCTCTGCTCATGAGATAAAACAGTTGCTCTTCGCCGATCCGCGATACACTCGCTTCGTGTCCAATGCTGACGTCTTGATCGAGAATCTCGATGTACGGATAGGTGTCGCTCTGGCTTCTCGAATCGAGAATCAACGCGTCGCAAACGACGTTCGACTTGGACTTCGCCGCATTCTTCTCGACGCGAACCAACCCGCGATAGCTGCTTCGGCCACCATTCTTCGAAATGGACTTGCTGATGATCTGACCCGTTGTGTGGGGAGCCGCATGCACAAGCTTAGCTCCAGCGTCTTGATGCTGACCTGCCGAAGCGAAAGCGATGGAGAGGATTTCGCCACGTGCGCCTGGTTCCATCATGTAAACCGCTGGGTACTTCATCGTCAGCTTGCTGCCCAAGTTCCCGTCGACCCATTCCATGGTGGCATCACCATAAGCTACAGCGCGTTTGGTGACCAAGTTGTAAATGTTGTTGGCCCAGTTTTGGATCGTGGTATATCGGCAACGGCTACCCCGCTTGCAGATGATCTCCACCACGGCAGAGTGAAGGGATTCCGAAGAATACATCGGTGCGGTACATCCTTCGACGTAATGGATGCTTGCCCCTTCATCGACGATGATAAGTGTGCGCTCAAACTGCCCCATGTTTTCCGCGTTGATACGGAAGTAAGCTTGCAGTGGGAAGTCGATCTTGACTCCTTTGGGGACGTAGATGAACGAACCACCAGACCATACTGCAGAATTCAATGCTGCGAACTTGTTGTCGTTCGGAGGAATGATCGTTCCGAAGTACTCACGAACTAAGTCCGGGTACTCTTTGATCGCTGTATCGGTATCGGTGAAAATAACACCTTGCTCAACAAGGTCTTCTTTCAGTGATCCATACACGACCTCGCTCTCAAACTGGGCCTTCACCCCCGCAAGAAACTTCTTCTCGGCTTCGGGAATACCAAGCTTATCGAAGGTGTCTTTGATTTCTTGTGGGACTTCGTCCCAAGTTCGACCCTGACGATCTGTGGGCTTGAGGTAATAGAAGATGTCCTGGAAGTTCACATCGATGCTACCGCCCCACTTCGGCATGGGCTTGGAATGGAAAAT
>CAIJIZ010000829.1 GCA_903820735.1 uncultured Pirellula sp. | reverse complement strand
CTCAGCGCAAGCAGATCGACGAGCAATATCCAGGCGGTATTGTCAAGTTTGTTGAAGACTCGATCGACGCTGTGTTTTCGAAACTACCGGTGCAAGACAACTATTTCTGGCGAGTGTACATCACCGGTTCGTACACCCCGACCTGTTGCCCTGAGTACTTGAAAGAATCGAATTTCGAGAAACTCCGTGGTGGTCTACTAGATCGGCTTACGGTGCAAACCGACTCCGTTGAAGGATTTTTAAGGAAGCACACAGGGCAAATATCTAGGTTTGTATTGCTCGATCATCAAGATTGGTTGAGTGATCATTATTTCCCACTTCTGGAATCCGAGTGGCAAGCGATCTTGAACCGAGCCGCACCGAAAACACGCATTCTTTGGCGTTCGGGTGGATTGAGGACAGATTTTCTCAACGATGTGACGGTTCAGTGTGGAGGTAAGTCCTGTCTGTTGCCTGAACTTTTGACGTTCAAGCATGACTTGGCAAACCAGCTCCATCAGCTTGACCGAGTCCATACCTACGGCAGTTTCTATATCGCCGACTTGGTCGAAGGTTTCAACAAATAATCGTCTTCGGACGGACAGAAAGGCTTGTTATGCATTTGCCCAAGGGTTTTCGTTTTGCTGGTGTGTCGGCGGGGATCAAGAGCAGAGCCGGTGCGAAAGACGTAGTATTGATTGTTTCCGAGAAGCCATGCACGGCCGCAGGGGTGTATACCACCAACCAGATTGTGGCGGCCCCGGTCGTTTTATCGCGATCACGTACTCCGAGCAATCGTTTGCGGGGAATTGTCGTTAACAGCGGAAACGCCAATGCGTGCACGGGTGTCCAAGGCGACCGCGATGCTGCGGAAATGACCCGTTTGGCTGCCGAAGGTTTGCAAGCGAGCATTTCAGGAGAGATGGCACAGGACGATTTTTTGGTGATGAGCACCGGGATCATCGGGCGGCAATTACCGATGGAAAAAATCCGAACGGGGATCGAGCGAGCGATCGGTGAGCTCGGAAGCAGCGAGGCCCATTTCTTGAACGCTTGCGACGGTATTATGACCACCGATGCGTTTCGAAAGATCGCTGATCGCACGGCTTGGTCATCCCAAGGAAATCATGCGTTGGTTGGGATGTGCAAAGGGGCCGGAATGATTGGACCGAAGATGGCAACGATGTTAGCCATCGTGGTAACCGACGCTCCATTAGACCGCTATCAAGCACAGCGGATGTTGCAAGCAGCAGCGAATCGCTCTTTCAACTGCATTAGCGTCGAGGGGCACATGAGCACGAATGATTCGTTGGTGTTGTTAGCGACAAGCCCGACGGAACAGACACCTGCGTTAAGCGATGCGGACGCAGCGATTTTCGAAGCCGAGTTGACCGAGTTGTGCATTGAGCTTGCGAAGAAGATCCCGGATGACGGTGAAGGTGCAACGCATTTGATTGAGATTCAAATTCGCGGAGCGAATACCGATGCGGACGCCGATGCGATCGCCCGGTCGATCGCATTGAGCAACTTGGTTAAGACAGCGATCACCGGTGGAGATCCAAATTGGGGTCGCATTGTCTCTGCAGCGGGTTATGCAGGAGTTCCGATTCAGCCGAAACGAACGGCGCTGAAGATCAACGGGATTTCCTTGTTTGATGCAGGTGAACCCCTGCCTTTTGATGCCAAGACGGTCAGTAGCTCGATTCGCGCTCAAAAGTTAACGCTCATTGAGTTGCAAGTAGGACTTGGACCTGGAACAGCGACCCACTGGACGACCGACCTGAATTCTGAGTACGTTCGATTCAACTCTGAATATACGACTTAACGCAGTCGGTAAGGTTTACGAGGACTTTGTTGGGCTTTGCCTTACAAAGATTAGCGAATGGGTGTTTTGCTGGGTTGACCAGCAATTTCACGTACAAACTCAGGGACTGCATAGCCGGATATCTCTGAGCGAAGCTGCTCGATGATCGCCACACCCAGGCGTTCATCGGATTCGAAGTGAGCAGTCCCTTCTACGCGATCGAGTTGATGTAGGTAGTAAGGCTGGACTCCTTCGTTAACTAATCGGTTGCAAAGTGTGCGTTGGGTTTCGATCGAATCGTTGATACCTCTGAGCAACACTGCTTGGTTCAGCAACACAACACCGGACTTCCGCAAGGCGGTCAAAGCGTTGGATAATGCAAGGTCGATTTCATTTGGATGGTTGATATGCAGTACCATCCAGACGGGCTTATGCATTTCTCGGATGGCTTGGAGAAAGCCGTCGTCGATTCGGCTAGGGATCATCACAGGAAAGCGTGTGTGGATCCGCAGACGCCGCACATGTGGAACCTGCTCGATTCGCTTCATCAACTCAAAGAGTTTGTTGTTTCCTAGGGAAAGCGGATCTCCTCCAGAAAGGATGACTTCGTCGATTTCAGGGTGGGCATGAATGTAAGAAAGTGTCTCTTCCCAATGTGCCAAGGAACGTGGAGCTTGATCATAGGGGTAATGGCGACGAAAACAGTATCTGCAATTCACGGCGCAGAGCCCGGAGGCGATCAGCAGGGTTCTGCTTCGATATTTGTGCAGTAATCCTGGCGTCTTTGAAGCGTTTGAATCCCCCACGGCATCTTTGAAATAGCCGGTCACAACCGAGCGTTCGGCAGCTTGTGGGAGCACTTGAAGTAACAGTGGATCTGCTGGATTTCCTTTTTCCATGCGAGCGACAAACTCGCGAGGGACAAGGAGTGGGAAGTCTGGGGATAGATCCAGGGGAGGAAGAGCATCGCGGGGAACGTCGATGCATTCTAAGAGTTCATCGATGGTCCGAATCGCTTGCTGTAGCGAGAGGGGCCAGGAATTAGATCCCATCAGCTACGTCCGTTGCCTTGTCGACCGGGGAGTACTCGTTGATCAAGAACAGTATGGCTGCAACACCGAATGGAATGAGGTAGTAGACGACACGGAAGAGAATCACTGCACAGAGGATCGCTCCCTTTGTGTCGTCGTTTGGACCTTCGAGGAACGTGAACAAGATGGCTTCCAGGATTCCGTAGCCGCCTGGAACGTGCGTTAAAACTGCGGCGATTTGTGCTGTTAGGTAAGCGATCAACACCGTCGAGAAGTTGATCTTGTCCGGTCCGACGATGTCGGGAGGAAGCAGCATGTAGAGGGTCAGCGATGCAAGTAGAAAGTCCACGGCGGAGACAAGTAG
>CAIJIZ010000828.1 GCA_903820735.1 uncultured Pirellula sp. | reverse complement strand
GTCTCTTCACGACGAAGTCTTGGCATAGTGAACTCTCGGTAAGGATTTAGAAAGGGAACCGTGACTCACCAAGTCTACCTCCTAAATCAATACCAAAATCCTGGGTGATTGTACGCTCTCGGAATTGCTCCGGGCCAAGTTCCGTACATTTGATTCCGTTGGACCAGTGTGGGCTGGTCGAGCAGCTTCAACTGCTGGGGAAAACGCAGTGCAATTTCAACGTGCAGCATAAGCAACCGCCTTTGGTGCATAAGCCAATGCAATAGTCAATGAATTGTCACCGAAATTTGCAAAACAATAAAACAAGTACGTAGTGAACATATGAATTTCCAGGTTGTTTTTCCGACGAAGGTAAACCAAGGTCCCACTTCGGCGGTTGCAAACGATTTATTCGGTAACGAGTTTCGTTGTAGCATGGGACTCCGATCCCGTTCGCGCTTATTGATGAGGTGCGTAGGACGGGGCGAGGGAGCCCCATCCTACGGTGGTTAATTGTTCACGAAGGCGTCCGCCCAAGGCTCCTGCTACCAATCCAGAAGCCCCGAGATCGGCACCGATCCCGGTACCCGCTTCGCTCGACAATGGAGTTCCGATCCCAGGATCGTTGATCACGCGGGAGTACAAGGGACGATTGCTCGAGGTCCTCGTGCTCGGCGAAGGGTTTGAATACGCCGGCGAGAAATTCAAATCGCTCAGCGCTGTGGCGAAGCGAATCACAGGCTCGCACTGCAATGGCTACTTGTTCTTTAATCTCAGACGCCGAGGTACTGGACCCGTGGGCCATGAACAGACAGTGTTCTCAAGACTTTGGAATCACGCCGGAAATAATATCTGCCGGGGTGAAGACACAGATGGGAAAACGTGAGAAGTCACCCTTGTTGAGGGTCAGGATGTTCGAAATCGCATGCCGCTGCATGGCTGCCACCAGTCTTCCATCGTGGGCTGTTTTCCCAAGGATCTGATGAACCTGTATCAGGTTAAGCCAGTTGTCGAAAATCCCCCGTTCGTCCCGCAGCAATTGAAATTTGGTCAATGCATCTTCGATCATCGAGGCAGCAGCAGAAGCGTCTAGGCCAAAGCCGTTGACGTTCGTCGGTCTTGTAGCGACAACCCAGAGCTCATAGAGGTTCTGAGGAACAAGACAGAGGGTTCCCCCCAATCCTATGAGCTTCGAAAGAGCTTGGTCTATCGAAGGCCAGTCTGGTGAATTTGGCTGAGCAGCTCGGACAACTATGTTGGTATCGAGGAGAACCTTCACTCTCCCCGACCTTCGTAGATGGATTCTCGGCTATCATCGATGACAATATCAAGCTTTGGGAACCGGTCGGCCCAAGCTCTAAGCCACGTCGAAAACTGATCAGCCGTATAGTCAGGTGAGACAGCGGTGGTGTTTCCGAGCTTGTCGGTAACCGCTGCCAAAACGATTGCTTCTACGGGAACCCCTTCCTCCTCGGCGCATTTAAGGAGGAGTAGTTCTAGGTCGGAGGGTACTTCAATTCTTAGGTTCATTCGATGGCTCCGTTGAAAACTGTCAGCACTCTTTACCAAGTATACCGCTGGTAAAGGATTCAGGGCAAATGATTTGTGGTTAAACCACCTGAGCCGTTCATCGGCTCGACTTTATACCTGTTTTTCCTTGCGAAATGGCGTGTGATGCGGGGCTGTTAATCCGCGTGTCGGAGGTTCAACCCCTCCCGGGGGAGCTTTCGTCAAAGTTCTAACTTTGGCGACCAAAAGAGTTAACGCTCGGCATCGAGAGATCGACCGCCGGGCGTTTTTCATTTCTAGGCAGGAAATCACAAGGATTTGTGAGTTTTTTGGGCTCGGGTCGCCCAACTCGCTTCGATCTCTGTTCGAAGAGAGATTTCCGGAGTGCGAGTGCAACCTTCAAGGTTGCGCCTGAGAGTGCGGAAAAACGGTCTCGAACTCTCTGACTCTCTGTTTTCGATGGGCTCCAGAATTAACACAGAGTTTTCACTCGGACCCCAGGTGAAAACGGGTTCGAACTATCGTCCACGGGTTCGAGAACCTCTACAGAGATAGCCGTCACGGACTTTCTGCGCGTCCGTAGGGAGGAAAGGTTGGGGGGATTGGGAGACAGAACTTAATCAGCGCGCGAAAGAGATCTCGCTCATGCGTGAGTTGGGACTCTCGACCGATTCAACTTCACTTTCTCCAGGAGATGTAACGGATGGCCTGCACTGACTTGCCCCGCCATAATCAATTCATAGCCTTCCGCAAAGAATGTTGGTAGGAATATCAAAAAAGTAATCACCGGCGAAATCTGATCCGTTTACTGTAACGAACTATGTGTCAGAACTTTCTTTGGGTGCAGTTTCTGATTTGACTGAGGGCACAGGGAATCGCTGAAGAAATTGAACCAAGATCGAAGAAAGAAGTCCGCAAAGAAGCCCGATCCCCACAAGAGAGTAAACTTTCCACGTGAACGTCATTCCTTCATGAAAATTCGCCTCTCTAATCGTGACTGCATAATCCTCTAGCAAAAAAATTGCAATTCCACCCGTCAGGCAACCGGAAAGCAAGCAACCGGTTGCGACAGAAAATCTTTCAATGGCCGTCGTTGTCAAAGTGGTTCCTACCTTGTGCCTACGTATACATGGCAACTACTGAAAACACCATTCCAATACCAAACACCGCCATTATCTGCGCGTAATCGACGTTCCATCTCGATATCGACATTGGGATCTTGTGGGTAAGTAGTTATTCGTTGTCCCGTCGGAAGTGATGGCAAACTATTGCACTGGATTCCCACTGGATGCACAAAAAGGCCGCATGCTGCTGCTGCAAAACTACAAGAGTTTAAAAAACCATTTCCGCCGCCGCTCGAACTGCACGTCCGATTTCCAGCGCAGCTGGAACTTCCAGAACTCTTCCCCCTCCCTATGCCGCCGATGGCGCAACAGTAGAAACCACCGCCTTGTTTGTCGACACAAATTGTCGAATGGTCAAACGGATTTGAACCGCCGATCCAGTATGAGTCCTGTCCAGTCGGATCAATCTTGATCATAGGGGCGGATCCAACATATTCGTAGTTGTTCCACGGGCTACCAGCAAAGCCAATTGGATCTCGCGAACAAAAACGCCCCAATCCTGGATCGTACATGCCATATGCCTCCGATCCAAAATTTACTGCTAATACGAGTCCCAAAAGTAAGACGGATATCTTTCTACAAATCATGGTACATAGCTCCTTAAGCTGGCAAATCTAGTTTAACGGTCACTCAATGGGCTTTTGGAATCTGAGGGTTTCAGTTATTAAGACGCAATGCAACTTAATCTTCGCGCAATATCTACTGCGTCCTGTTACTGCGATCCAGGAATCGCGAGCACCAAATTGGTATCAACAACCCTCTGCCGTCGATCGCCTGAACCGGCGTGCTGCACTACGAGCTTGTTGAGGTTATAAAAGGTGCTTAACGTTTCAATCGTGCAATCTCCATCAACGCAAATACTTAGAAAATCTAACCTTTGCCCTATATGTTTTGAAATCGCTATGACTTGTATATTCGAGAGAGCATGCCCACTGATAGCAAGACTCTTGAGTTCTTTAAGATCTGCCAAAGCGGAAAAGTCACCTGTTCTTATGTCTTTGGCATGAATGTCAATGTGTTCGAGATTTGTCAAGGCACCCAGCCACCGAAAGTCTTCAACCGGAAAACTGCAACGTATGGAAAGGCTCTCCAATTCGTGAAGCCTTCCAATTTTTGGGAATATGTCGTTTGAGTACAGGTTATCACTTGAAAGGGTCAGTGAGCGAAGCATAGGTAGGGAATCGAGCCAATCAAAGTTTTCCTCCTTGCCAGTTGCAAAGATGCTCAATTGTTCGATAGTCGATAAAGCAGCGATTTTTGACAGCGCTTCCGGCACGATTTCGACCTCGTCAGGATGGTCCCCCAATTCCAAATTTCGCAGGGACTTAAGTTTATTCAAACTATCAATCTCGTCCGCATCAACGTTGTGCTGCAACAATCGAACGGTCTCGACTGTTTGAAGACTATCAGCGTTGTCTTTCAAGAAATTTACCAGTTCAGCGCTTGGACCGTTATGAACCAAAGCGACCGGTCGGCCGGAAGCATCGCGTTCAACGTAGACTTCGCCGCATTGACCAACGGACGAGGCTAGCGCAATGGCAATCAAAGTTAGTGCGAGTCTTTTCATAGGGAGCACTTACTCTTCTTTGTGTCACCTCGGTCGTCATCACACTTACTCCATTGTGTTGTGATTTCTGGGAACTTAGAGTTGGGTGTGACCCGTCTCGGCTTACACTTGTAGCAGACATATTCCCAGCAAATGCTTGCGTCACACGGTTCCTTGCAAGGCAAATCATTATCTGGCTCACAACTCGACTGGTAGCGAACCATCACTGATTCACCAATCTTACAGTCTGCCCAAGGTAGCCCTGCGACCGGAGGCGCTTTACCTGTTGCTGGAGAAGTTGGACGCATCCGATTTCCTTGAAGACTATTGCAAGAGCATTTCTCGTTTCCGTTTTCAAAGTCATTTACCGGCCAGCTGTCTACAGGTTCAGGCCACAGTGTCGGCCCAGCGTTTGGATTTCCGACGGGGTAAGGTGGATAGCCATCTGGTCCGGGAGTATCATGTGTGGAACCAACATATTCATCCTTCGTTCCCATCGCATCAATTCGATTCACCGTTTTGCCGGACAAGAATAAATAGTGACTCGAACTACCTCCTTCAAATCCGAGTGGGTCTCGTGACAAGAAACGACCGAGGCCAGGATCGTACATCGCGGATGCACTCGACGCAAGCATTGATGATGCCAGAAAACCAATCAAGGCAATTGCGAAACGAGTTTGATTCATCTTCCTGAAACTCCATTTGGAAAACTAGAAAAGCTTGGCGGTGTAAAGTGGTTGAAGAGATCGTGGTTTGGATTCCCCGGCGTTATAGGATTTCCAAATCCAAATGACGCTGTCGGATTTGGAGTTGGTGATCCAAATTGGTTGAATTGCAGATCGCGCTTTTGACGCAACCGTTCCTGCTGCGCAAGTAGCTCTGGAAAGTCATCGATGGTCTTGGGACGAACGAGTCGTGAAAGAAAACCGCGATACATCGGATGTGGATAGTGCTTCACAGCAAGCGAATAACTTACAGCAGCGTCGGAACGATTGCCGCTGTCTTCCAAGCAATGGCCCCGTGCAGTAAGAAAAGCCGCAAAGGACTCGGCGTTCGAAAGTGATTTCAGATAAAGTCCGGCATCTACTTCGTGTTGAGCGATCGGATGCGGCCAGCTCATGTAGTGATCATCGGCAAAACTATTCATTCCTCGATTAGTGCCTTCGACATTCACGCGTTCGCCAGATTTATCCCATCGGCAAAATAGATGCTCCTTCGCGTTCACCAAGTAGACGGGATAACCGAGTCGTCGAGCGACCGCCGTGTACAGGACTGGCATCGAGACACAAGTACCACCGTTTGAACTGCCAACGATACCGTGAAGGAAAAGATCTTGGCTCTTTGTGAAGTCAATATCGTTGACTCGCTCCAAGTTGTAATGAACGCCGAAGTCTTGTTGCAAAACTGTGACCAACATCAACATCCGGAAGTAAGCTTCCGAGTTGTTGAATTCGTTCGGCTTTTGTAAGAACTGGTAGAGGTTGCGATCGGTGTCTATCCTGACCTTCTTCGCCCAGCCATCTAACTGAGCCAGCAGTTGTGCAACGTTCACATTCTCTGTGCCAGGCAATCCATCAGTAGCTCGTAGATTCAGTAAAGCAATGTCCTGCTTGCTCAACTCCTCTTCGGTCATCATGGTCAAGTCAGCGAAGGTTGGAAGAACAGACTCCTTTGGCTGCGTGGCTCGCAATCTAGGATTCGCAGTTTTAATCGCCGTTTGCGACGGAGCAGAGAGACTCCAAATACCTAGAACAGAGACGACGAACGCACAAAGCGCACTCAACGTCCAGATGGCATATAGCCGTAACGGTCTCACTAATTCTTTGCTTGTTTCAGTAGACGCAAGCTTGGAGGCTGCTTTTGCCGTAATAGTTTGTCGCTTTCGTCGATCACGTTTTTTCATCGAACTCCGCCTCCCGACTTGCTTGACTCTTACCCGCAGGAGGTATTAGAGGGCACGCGGAAGCAAAACGCAACAAAATTTTCTGGCGGTAGTCTGGTGCACGGTCAATCGTTGTTGCTCAGCGACGATGGCGAGTAGTGTCTGTCGCCATGGGCGAGTCAGCAATTAGTTGCGTTCCGTGACCGACTGATGCCACCGGCGAAAACCGTAGCTTGGTCGATCCCCAACTCCAATTGGCAGCCGCTGTAGCGATGTGGAGATGCGTTTCGCGCCCCATTCTCAAGGACCATAATCGCGCCAGTATCGAGAGCGTACAGCGACCCTCTCAAAATAGGTTGCTTTTGGGGGTTGTGCGGGTGAATGCCTAGGATCCTATTTCTTCTTGCGCAGCTCACTGCGAGCGCGCCGCTTGGCGGCTTGAACACTGGCAACGTCCGCTTTGTCGC
>CAIJIZ010000827.1 GCA_903820735.1 uncultured Pirellula sp. | reverse complement strand
GTGATCCCCCGCTATCGCAATCCTCGCCGGAATGAATAACGACGCATACACCGGAATCATTACGCTGTAGATCGAATAAAAGTCGATCCGTTCGCCCCGATATGAAATCCCGGACTGAGAAAGCCCTATCAGCAAATACTGCAACGGTGTGAACACCACCAAACTCCAGACCAACGCTCGATGGTCCCCGCGCCTCGTCGGAGTCATCGTAATGAATTCTCGAAACGCCCAAAACGATACCAACCCGAATAAAATGATCGTTCCCACCCGATGCAGAAACATCCCGGAAATCAAAATGGCAAACATGAGCCACCATGCCCACAATCGCTGCACAAAGCGATTAACCAACGCAGGATTCACCGAAGATGTTGGCTGATTGCTCAAATTCCTCGCCACGATCGACGCGACCGCTAAAACCCCTAACACAACGCTCGCTAACACAATCGTCGGTAAGTCCAACCCGGTAAGGTTTTGTGGCTGATCATCCATTGCGAAAAACTGATACGTCTGAGAAACTGCAAAACACAGGTCGATAACCAAAAGGACCACACGGCCTCCTCTGTTCACCCCCCAAGCATGGTAACAAGAATCCGCCGAAATGCGGAGGTCTCTCTAAGACACTTTCCCCCCTCCAACTCCCTAGACTAACGTTTTTGTAGCTCTTTCCCAAAAAGCTCCCCAAGCTTCGAATAAGCAAAATCCAAGGAATCTCTATCCATGCACCTTCGAATCGGTACCCGGCACAGCCCCCTGGCACTCTGGCAAGCCCACTGGGTTGCCGACCAATTGAATTCCGCCGGCCACGAAGTCGAATTAGTGAAAATTACCACAACCGGCGACACAACTACCACTCCGTTAGGCCAAGGGGGCGGCGTGGGACTGTTCACCAAAGAAATCCAAAAAGCTCTTCTCGACGGTCGCTGCGATATCGCTGTCCACAGCTTGAAAGATCTACCAACCCAACCGATCCCAGGCCTAGCACTGGCTGCTGTCCCAAACCGTGAATCTCCCAACGATTGCTTGATTTCAACCAAATACAAAAGTCTCTCAGACCTTCCTCAAAACGCTCGCGTCGGAACCGGTTCTCCACGACGCAAAGCACAACTACTACACCTTCGACCCGACCTCGACCTGCAAGATATCCGAGGAAATGTAGAAACCCGCTTAGCAAAACTCACTTCTCAACCCTTCGATGCCATCATCCTCGCGTACGCAGGACTCCTGCGCCTCGGACTCGATTCGCTGAAACTAGCCCCTGAAGACTTATGCGCTCTTCCCACCGATGTGATGCTCCCGGCTGTAGGTCAAGCGGCCCTTGGCCTCGAAACGCGCACCGAGGATGCAAACACCCGAGAAGCACTTCTACCCCTTATCGACACCTCTTCTCTTCTTTGTGTGCGGGCTGAACGGGAACTGCTACGCTTGCTCCAAGCCGGTTGCCTCGCCCCCGTCGCCGCTCACGCCACAATTGCTAACCAACTTTTACTCCTCCGCGCGAAAGTCTTCTCCGACGACGGATCTAAACTGATCTCCACAATTCACCAACTTCCTATCGATCCTACTACTCTCTCCCAAGCCGAAGCACTCACCGACGAGACCCCAATCTCCCTCGCAGCAAATGTTGCTCAATCACTGAAATCCCTCGGTGCCGAAGAACTCATCGCTACCACGCGGCTAAACCTACCAAAAGCCTAAGCCAACTTCTCAAAGCCTTAGTTCAGCCAGCCTAAATTACCTCGCTACCGATGCAAAAGCTGCTTGAAGTTGATCAAGTTGCTGACATACAAAACAAAAAGCGACCTCGTTTTACCGAGGTCGCTTTCTATGTTTTTAACTTGAAACAGTGAGAGAACTATAGAGCCACATCCAACTGCGACTGACCTTCTTTCACCGTAACCGTTCGCTCCATATTCGCTTCCTTCAAACTAGCGTCAACACCTTGGAAGACCGCTGCTTGTGCAGAATCGTTGCTTGGAGCTAAATAATAAGCATATTTCCCAGGAACCAATGAACCTTTGAAAGACCCATCGGCCTTGACTTCCAATGGCGCTGGATGCCCAGTTTCCAATGGCTGCAACATCAATACAACGTTGCCAAAAGGCTGGCCACCCTTGGTGACTTTGCCGGCTACCTCAGTGGGCCCCTTGAGCATCTCTGCTCGGTAGCCGCACCCAAGCGTGAACAAGCAAGCCATGAACAAAATAACCAAATTACGCATTGGTGGCTCCTTAAATTATTCTTGTGCTTCGTAGGTCTGACCGTCGTTTCGACCGACCATCCATTTGAGGATGATACCATCCAAGTTCGCACTCAAGAATCGTACGGAACCGTCTCCATAGACAGCTTGGGCTCCCGATCCGTGGAATGCAAATGGCTCGTCGTTCGGTCCGCAATTGTTGACCGACCACAAGCACTCAGCAGGGCCACCGGTAACTTGGCCATAGTTGTTGATCTTGGCGATCCGTGAACCTGGTGCAACGGCATTGCTCGGACCCGAGTAACCATTGGTTACCGCGTCGGCATCCGCCCAAGCGTACATGTGGCGTCCAAGTGGACCGGTGCTCATGTTCACTGGGAATGCAGGGCTGGAAACAGGGGTCTTGCGGGTTGACAACGCACCGAACTTCGCGACGTTCGGGTGAGCACGACCAGCGTCTTCAATCGACAACAACGTGTTCGAGGTACCGTCGGTCGATGCAGCCAATCGGCTACCTTCGCAATCCAACATCCCTTGAACTCGCATTTGGGTTAGTTGCGGGTCAGACGATGGAGTACGCATTCCGTAAGTAGCGGAACCAACACGGGAATCAACGTCGCTCAAATCGATAAACATGTAATCGATGCCACCCAAACGATCTACAGGATCGCGCGTTCCTGGATCCATTGGAGTCGAAGGACAGGTGTAGGTTGAAATGTTTGTCTGCGCGGCCAACTGACCCGATGGATGGGTCGGATCGTCGTAGGCCTTGCCCTTCGAGGATCGGTGAATAATACATCCGCTCGGAGTGATGAAATCGCTACCACTTGGAGAAGCTCCGTAGTGAGCGATCGAATTCGTGCTGTGATCGAACATGTTGTAGACAGTTTGTTGCTCGATGTAAGGCAACAACTGAGTTGCCGTCGAGTGAATTTGATAAACCGTTGTGGTGCTCCCAGTCGATCCGCACTGACCACTGCCAGGAAGCTTCTTGAAAGCCGATTCGTGGTTTTGAACCGCCAAACCGATCTGCTTCATGTTGTTCGAGCAGCTCATCCGACGAGCAGCTTCGCGAGCAGCTTGTACTGCTGGCAAGAGCAAACCAACCAAAATACCGATAATTGCAATAACAACAAGCAATTCAACCAAGGTGAACGCTTGACGCATGGTTGACCTTCGTCCCAAACGCATCTTCATATAATAATCTCCCGTAAAACCTCCGCCCCAGGCTCCTCCACACTCCGCAGAGAAATCCGTATCCAAGGACATCGCCGTCCCGGTCTACGGGCGAATAGTACCGCCAAGATCGAATCGTTGAAGATCTCCGAACCTCAATTCACGAATTCTTAACACGACGATAACACAACAAAACAGGAAGAATCTCGATTATTAAGAAGCAATGAATAAAAAGAGAAAGGTAGATGAGCTTTTCCAAGCCCGCCTACCTTTGCCGCGAATCGAATCACTTTTCCAAATCTCCGCTTGCAACTGTCTCCCAGCACGAAGCACCGGAAAGATTTTTACAAATCGATTAATCTAATCCTTCTTCGGTCAGCTCATCCAGATCATCGATGCGATCGAAGATCTTCTGAATTTGATCATTGCTCCAGTGGGGCCCATTCAACCCACTCCCTGTTGCTCGACCTCGAAATTGACCATCTAAATGCTCTTGATTCACGCTCGACCGAGCCCCCTCTCCACTCACAGGACTTATGGAAACCGGGGTGCTTGACCCAGCCGCACGGTTGCTGACGGTCTCGGTCAGAGCCTCTAAGCGATTCGCAAGCTCATGAACCTGCAACGTCTTTCGCTTGAAGTCGGATGACTTATTCGCCAACCGATCCGTTAACTCGTTAACCGATGTCTCCATGGCTGTCTTAACACGGGTCAAATGGTCGATCTCAGCAGCCAACTGGCGATGATGATCATGCACATTTTCGAATTGCTCGGTCGCTACCAACAATTCTCCTCGCCTCGTGGACAACGTTCCATCAAGCTCTGAAATCGACTTGTCGAGTTTGTTGCATCGCAATTCCCGATCTTCTACCAACACCTTCGTTTGTGTCTCGAGCAACTCATTGAGTTCTCGCTTCTGCGATGTCTCTTCGATCAGACTCTTCAAGCTCGCTTCACACTGCTCGCGGCTTGCTGTCAATCCATCAATCGCGTCGACCAAGCTCGCTTGATCCGCTTTCAAACTACCGAGCTCCTTTCGGTTAACCGCAATTGCTTCTTCGAGCAGAGAACGCTCCGCTTTGCAGTCCTTCAATGATGAAGTCACGCTCGCCAAGGTCTGAGTCTGAATTTCTATGTTCCTATCGAACTCAGCTTTCAACGAATCAAGATCCGCTTCCATATCACTCTTCTGTCGGATCAACCCCTCGCATTCACCTTGAAGTTGATGCGATTCGCTGGTCAACTTCTCAATCCGACGCTCGATCGATTGCAAGTCGCGATTGAACTGTCGCAAATTTGCTTCGTACTCGCTGCGAGTTATTTCAAAGGTGTCTGCCGCTTGCGCTGACTTATCTTCTAGCTCGAGAATCTCACGACGAACCTTCTCACGCTCGTTCCTCAAGTCCGCCAGATGCTCTTTCTTGGCTTCGATCTCCGAATCGATTCCGCACAACTTTAGCTTCGCATAATCCGCGTCAGCCTGAAGTTGTACCGCTTGCTCCTCCAACGACTCTACAGTTGCAAGAAGCTCATCGCGCTGCCTTCCAAGCGCATCGGATTCCTCGATACATTGCTTTGCCTTAAGTTCCGCTGCGACACTTTGTGAATCAGCATCTCGAACTGCCGCTTCCAATCTCAGCAACTGACTCTTCTGACTCTTCCAGTCGGAAATCCACCGTTGATAAAGTTGCGACATCGAACGGACTTGCTCTCCGATGGCTTCAACCCGACGACCTGATTCCTTGCGAATCCGATCGTTGCCGATCTCGCGAACAGAACGATCGTAAAACAGACTTATCCCTGAGAGCAGGAATACCATCGCCCCGGAAATGTTGAAGAGCACAAACTCGTGATCCGCAAGTTGACGCCCATAATTCCAATAGTTCGTAGCTCCCGTTATGGCGACCCCAAGACCAAATAAACAGAACGTCATCACACTTGGCAAGCGTTCGTAACGAGACGTCTCGTCCTCCTTGGCCCAACCTTTGATCTGCCGATCGTACGAATCGAGCAACTTCACCAAGCGATCGATCGTCGTATCATCCAAAAGACGATCATCACCTGCCAAAGCAACAATTCGACACCCCTGCAAGACGGCATCTGGTGTGTCATTGACGGACACCCCCGGCAACGAAACTCTGGATTTCGTACCCGCTCCTTGTGAATACCGATTCCCTTCGGTGCCTTGCCTGTCCTTGCTAATGTGGTCTATCGACTCGAGAATCTCGGTTTTCACCTGACGGCTCCCTTGAAGGCTGAATTTGGTCTGTCTTCGTTTCTCTAAAACGACGGTACTCTCCGTATTCGGCAGACCTTTCCTAGCCCCCATATTTTTCCCAGTCGATTCCATCGAGGAATTTTATCGCGCGGTGCACCACTTGTCACATCTGTTACAATCGTCACCTTTCTCCAGAAACCCAAATCCGATCATAAACAAACTGTTATCTCCCGCGGCGAAATCACCTTCCCTACCTCGCAGATCCATATTCACTAATCCAGGAAACACCGATGAAAATCTTGGTTACAGCTCAAGCGTTCTCCGTGAGTGGACGAGCTCTGCAATCGCAACTTGAAGCACTCGGCTGTTCAATTCTCCACGCTTCCCACTGGGGACCCTTGAACGAGAATGACTTGATCGATCAAG
>CAIJIZ010000826.1 GCA_903820735.1 uncultured Pirellula sp. | reverse complement strand
TACGACACGAAGCCCATCGACTTCCAATCCCTTCTCGACAAGATCGCCAGCCTGCTAGGGAATTAATCCTTCTACCGAAATCACCATGCAAGACTCCAACCCGCAACTCGAAAACGCACTCGCCCAAGTCCGCCACGACCTGAAGACGCCGCTGAACCAAATACTCGGTTACAGCGAACTTCTCCTTGAAGAAGCTGCCGACTTATCAAACACTTCCACAGCCGACGACCTCAATCGAATCCGATCGGCATCCAAAGTCCTACTGAATATCATCAACGACCAAGTCACTTCAGGATATCTCTTAAATCCTGAACGAGTCTTAAAGCAAACCCAAGACCTGCATACGCCCCCACCCATACAGCAATACACGACTGTTCTGCCTCCCGGACATATTCTCGTCGTTGACGATCAACAAACCAATCGCGACGTACTCTCACGTATGCTGGAACTTTGCGGTTTGAAGGTATCTCAAGCAGAACATGGGGCGGAGGCTGTTGCGCTACTGCGGAACGCTTCGTCCGATCAAGTACCCGCTATCGATGTCGTCCTACTCGATGTCATGATGCCCGTTCAAGACGGTCATGCAACCCTCCTGGAGATCAAATCCGATCCGGTATTGCGGCATATCCCCGTCATCATGATATCCGCACTGGATGAACTCGATTCAGTCATACGCTGTATCGAAATCGGTGCAGAAGACTACCTTGGGAAACCCTTTAACCCAACTCTTCTCAAAGCACGACTTGGTGCATCACTTGAGAAAAAACTTCTGCGAGACTCAGAACAACAACACCTTCAGCAAATCGAGTCAACGCAAAAACGTCTTTCTAAAGAACTTCTAGACGCCGCGAACTACCTCTGCTCCCTTTTCCCTCCCCCAACCCAAACTCCACTCCTGATCGATTGGAAACATCAACCCTGCTCCGAACTCGGTGGAGATGCTTTCGGTTACCACTGGATCGATGATAACCATCTTGCGATCTACCTACTGGATGTCTGCGGGCACGGTGTGGGAGCTTCACTCCTTTCGGCTTCCGCCATCAACGTAATCCGTAACGGATTTCTGCCGATCGCCGACATGCGGCAACCGAATCAAGTCCTCGCCGCGATCAATGACATGTTCTTGATGGAACGTCAAAACAACATGTTCTTTACACTCTGGTACGGTGTCTATGATCGCTCAACCAGAATGCTTAACTACGGAGGAGCCGGACACCCCGATGCGATTCTGCGAATCACAACCCCCAGCGGAACGAAGCTAGAAAAACTACCTTCCACTGGGCCAATCGTCGGGATCATGGAAGGTATGGATTACGATCAACTCTCGATCGAAGTCCCCCATGACTCCGCGCTCATCGTTCTCAGCGATGGATGCTTCGAAGTCATCCAGCAAGACGGGAGCATGATGGACACCGCTCTCTTCGATAATTATCTACATCAATATGCAACCGATCCGAGCGCGCTGGACAATTGGTTTATGCAATGCCAACAACGCCGTGGAGATGAAATCCTTGATGACGATTTTACTCTTGTGCGAATCCGTCTCTAATCAATCCCAACCGTCGGCAACAGCTTCTCAGCACTCCAACGCACCACATCCTGAACTAATAAACCGGTCTCAGCTTGCGTTCGCTCCACCTCATAACGAGCTTCGGCGTCCGACAAGCCGTGCGTATTGAGAGCAATGCTTACTACTTTCACTGGTGCTAACGCCCCACCCGCACATGCGATACTCTCAAGCATTGCCACTACATCGCGAAGCGGTGGTATTCGCACCCACTTAAAATCGCGCAGGTGATGCATCTGAGCGCGATGCACTAACACCAAATGACTCGGTTGCGATCCTCGCATCAATGGCAATGTCGCTGTAGAGGCCGGATTGAGCAACGAACCTTG
>CAIJIZ010000825.1 GCA_903820735.1 uncultured Pirellula sp. | reverse complement strand
CACCCGCGATTACTTGGATCATCGCCGCCGCAAACCACGGTAGATCATCCGGTTTGCGGCTTGATACGAAATGGCGATCGACCACCACAGGGGCATCGACCCAAATCGCTCCAGCGTTCTCCAAGTCATCCTTGATACCAGGCGAGCCGGTCACGCGCACCCCTCGATACACGTTGGCGGAAATCGCCAGCCAACCACCGTGGCAAATCGCAGCCACGCACTTGTTGTCGCGAGAGAATTCGGCGATGAGCTCTTTTACCTTGGGCAATCTTCGCAACCGATCGGGCATAAATCCCCCCGGCAGCAATACAGCGTCGAAATCTTCGGAACGCATTTCGCAAATCGCCTTGTCAGAAACGCATGGATAGCCATTCTTTCCCGAATAACTCACCCCAGCCTTCTCACCAGCGATGACCACCTGCGCCCCGGCTTCGATCAACCTAAGCTTGGGGTACCAAAGCTCAAGATCTTCGTAAATATCCCCGACAAACGCTAAAACCTTCTTTCCCGCGAGGGGATTTGCGCCAGCCAGTTGTGTTGCTGGACCCAATGTTTTTGCGGTCATACCTGCATCATCCTTCGATTTGAGGAAACCCGACAGAAATTAGCCACAGCTATTTTTACCTTCGGCGGCAAATTCGGTTCTAGATTGTGAAACAGCATTCCAAGAACAGCAAGCGCAAGGTATGTTTATGGGCCGTTTTTAACGCAGCTACTTTGCCCCGCAGAGCTTCACGCTCCCGGACCAAGGCAACGTATGCTCCGAGACTTTATGCTCCGGCAAATTGGAAAGCTGGAGTGAATCGAAGGCATTCGCAGCAAGCATTCGAAAACTGAATCTTATCGGAAGTCATGTAATGAGGTTGAACGAATTCTTTAAGCCCGGACACCTTGGACTCTCCTTCGAGGTCTTCCCAACCAAAACCGACGAGGCCTTCGAGACGTTGATGGGCACCATCGGAGAACTCAAAGAATTCAAGCCAGATTTTTTCACTTGCACCTACGGGGCAGGGGGCTCGACTCGCGACCGGACTATCCAAATCATCGAAGCCTTGAAAAACCGTTTTTCACAACGGGTCGCAAGCCACCTGACGTGTGTAGGATCGACGGTCGAGCAACTCCGCGATTACCTTGATCATGC
Organism: uncultured Pirellula sp.; assembly: GCA_903820735.1. Classification (GTDB taxonomy): domain Bacteria; phylum Planctomycetota; class Planctomycetia; order Pirellulales; family Pirellulaceae; genus JBKCUI01. Next base: position 2,779 of record CAIJIZ010000825.1, on the reverse strand, counting down.
GGTATCCCTTGGAACTGACTACATCGTCGCTCTTCGAGGGGATCCGCCAAAGGGACAATCGGAGTTTCAGCAAACCGTCGGCGGCCTTCGCTACGCGAATGAACTCGTCTCGTTGATCAAATCCGATTATCCGCAACTCGGTATTGCAGTTGCAGGTTATCCAGAAATCCACCAAGAAGCCCCATCAGCCCAAGTCGATCTCGATAATCTCAAGCGGAAAGTTGATTCTGGCGCGGACATCGTTGTCACCCAACTTTTCTATGACAATCAAGATTTCTATCGATTCGTCGATCAATGTGAAAAGGCGGGAATCCGCGTGCCCATCGTCCCCGGGATCCTACCGATTCTCAACCTCAAAGGAATCCTGCGATTCACTCAACTTTGCAAAGCTAAATTGCCTGCGTCCCTGATCGAAAAACTCTCCGAAAAAGACGATGAGGCTTGGCAAAGCAAAGTTGGTGTCGATTATGCGATCGAACAAGTTTCCGATCTTTTGCAACATGGCATTCCCGGAATGCACTTCTACGTATTGAACCGCTCCGATTCGGTAGGCAGGGTTCTGCAAGCAGTTTGGCCAAATCGCTAATCCGCCGCAGTAATTGTTCGCTAGAATGATGGCTTCGCCGTTCTGCGATACTCGTAGCAACGCCTTATCCACTTTCCCGAAACAATCGATCTTTCTCCACTGTGATGCACATCCAACGACAACGACTTCTCGATCGTTTTCTGCAATACACTCGAATCGGCACGACCGCAGACCCGAACACCCAAGACTACCCCAGCAGTCGCGGGCAATGGCTTCTTGGTGAAATCCTCACCAAGCAACTCAAAGAGATGGGGATCCTAGACGCCGAGCAAGATCATTACGGCCTGGTATGGGGTACCATCCCCGCAACTGTCGACGGCCCTGTCCCTACCATCCTCTTTAACGCACACTTGGATACGTCTCCGGAAGCCCCTGGCGATCATTGCAAACCCCAAGTCATCGAAAACTACCAAGGGGGTGACATCCCCCTACTCTCAGGCGATTCCATCCGAATCAGCGAGTCACCAGAGCTTGAACAACTTATCGGCAAAACCCTCGTGACCACCGATGGCAAAACCCTGCTCGGTGCCGACGATAAAGCCGGTGTGGCCGCCATTATGGAACTTGCAAACGTCCTGATGGAACACCCGCATATTCCCCACGGACCGATCCGCATTCTCTTCACGTGCGACGAAGAAATCGGGCGAGGCACGCGCCACTTCGATCTTGCTAAAGCCGGAGCGATTGCAGGTTACACCCTTGATGGTGGCGCATCGGGTACCATCGATGTAGAAACCTTTTCGGCAGACCTCGCGACGATTACCTTTCACGGCATTAACACCCACCCATCGGTCGGCAAAGGCAAAATGGTCAACGCGCTTCGTGCTGCTTGCCGATTCGTCGCTAACCTTCCTCTCGATCACCTCGCTCCTGAATCGACTTCGCAACGCGAAGGATTCCTACACCCGTACGTCCTGCATTCCTCGGTTTCAGAAGCGAGCGTACAGATTCTGTTGCGCGATTTCGAAACCGCGAAACTCGACGAGTATGCTCAGTACTTGAAGCAACTCGCTCAAGATGCGATGCAAGATGAACCACGACTTCGCATCGATGTGCAGATCGAAGAACAATACCGAAATCTCGGAGATAAGCTTTGCGAGTTTCCCCTCGCCGCTGATCTTGCAGAACAAGCCTACAAACGACTTGATCGTCCTTGCAAAAGAGATGCCATCCGAGGTGGAAGCGATGGTTCACTGATGTCCCATCTCGGACTCCCAACCCCAAACCTCTCCGTCGGTCAGTACAACATCCACTCGGTCAAAGAATTTGCTTGCCTCGATGAAATGCTTGCCGCCGTCGAACATGCACTGGTCCTTACGCAACTCTGGAGCGATCAAGGCCGCGTATAATGAAAACGCCCTCAACTGACTCAACCATCGAAACCGCCACCAAGCCGAATTCCTACAAACGCTATTTAGATGTGTTTCTAGGATTCGCTCGCAACAGCCTCATACGCGACATGACCTTTCGAGGAAACTTTTTCCTCGACTGTATCTCAAGCCTCGCTTGGCTTTTGATGAACCTCGGCTTCTATATCCTAATCTTCCACCACGTTCGCAGCATCGGAGCATCCACCGGCTGGGGGCGTTACGAATTTTATGTCTTCCTGGCAACTACCTGGATCATCAATTCCATCGTACAGACATTCTTTATGCCAAATGCCCAGGAATTCAGCGAACTCATTCGCACCGGGGGCCTCGATTACGCCTTGCTCAAACCCATCGACACCCAATTCCTAATCTCTCTTCGACGCATGGAATGGGCCTCTTTGAGCAACTTCTTCGCCGGTTGTATCATTCTCGTCTACGCGCTCATACACCTCAATGAACGAACCGATCCCCATTGGTCTTGGTCTCTCTCACTACTCGCTCTCTACGCCGTCTACATCGTTTGTGGAGTATTGCTTTTCTATAGCCTGATCATCTGCTTGGCAGCTACAAGCATTTGGCTCGGTCGCAATCAAAGCCTCTACGACTTTTGGTTTTACATCACCAACTTCTCCCGCAATCCCATGGAGATCTATCAAACCGGCTGGGGACTTCCTCTTTGGTGGATTTTTACATTCATCGTTCCGATCCTGGTTATCATCAACGTCCCAGCTCGATTGCTTGCGCAACCCCTAGCCCCGCGACAAGGCTGGGAATGGGGACTGGCAGCCTTCGCTTTTCTCGCTACCATCTTCGCCCTTCTACT
>CAIJIZ010000824.1 GCA_903820735.1 uncultured Pirellula sp. | reverse complement strand
GAAGGTTCTCGATCGAGAACCGCCATGAACTCTCGACGGTTTCGATCTTGCGAATTTGGCACACGTTATCAGAGTCCATTTCACTTGCCGGTAGCATCGGTAAGCGACTGATCGATAACCTCAACGTTCAGGTCTCCTCACGGGCGACTGTTTCAGAAATCGAATCCTCGGAAGTCCTTGCGAAACAAGCGTCGTTCTCGGCCATCGGGAGCCAACTCAGCGAACTACTGAACCGCATTCCACAGCAGCTTTTTGTGGGAATCTCTCGTCTTTCGCATTGGATCGGTGCCCTTGCCGGTAAGGGGGTAGATCTTCAAACACGGCTGGAAATCAACGCAACTCCAGCAGGCATAACCTATGATCAAGGAGTTCATTCCCTCGAAGCAATACTCACCACGGGGAATCAGTCTTGGGGAGGTTCTCAGTCCTCAGCAGTAGACGGTGCATGGGTCGTTACAATCCTTGTGCAGTCGCAAGAGAGCCAACCACTCGAAGGGGTGGCAGTACGACTGAGTAAACCGGGACAGAGCTTCATTCAAAGATCCAACGCGGCGGGAGTGTGTCTATTTAGCGTGGATTCTGGATCATGGATCCTATCGGCTACGGCAAATGGTTTTGGATTTACTCCGATGCTGCTACCGATTTCTAGTTCTTATTCCCAGACCATCGTGATGGTATCGGTTTCGATTGCAGCGCCTTTGCCGATTGAAGGGTTTTGCAATGTGATATTTGATGTGCGTCTCTTAGGGATTCCTATCGCATCGGCGATGGTAAGTGCCAGACTTGTAGCGGAAAACCCAACCATCAACGGAATCATTTTATCGAACGAATCGGTCATCGGTTACACCGACGTTGAGGGAAGGTGTGTGATGGCTTTATTGCCAACGGCATCGTTCACACGAGGAGGTATCTATGACATCAAGGTTACCTCCAAGGAAGGGACGCTTATCCATGATCGTAGAGTTGCTATTCCCTCCCAGGATACTTGCAATGCAGAGGATCTACCTGAAGGAACCTAAGCAGTTCGAGGGCTCGGCGGAAGTCTGCCCTGGCGTACCTCGCGGTGATCGATGTAGCTGGCCCTCACGGTGCGTACGCCTCCAACATGTCCGAGGCTTTCAGCAGCAGCGACTTCGCCTTCTTTCTTGTAGATCTCCGTAGCATGTGACTTTCGCAACGTGCCGATACCCTGACCTCGAACCCTCTGGAACCCGAATCGTTTCGCTGCTTCGAAGAGCAATACTTCTAGACGCCTGCATCCTCCTTTTTTGATCGGAAAAACAAGTTCGCGCTCCGGGGAACGAATTGCCCGAAGGGCCTTCTTACTCTCTTCGCTCAAGAGTGCAGTGTGGGTTCGTCGCGTTTTGTGTTGGGTGATCGAAACGGTTCCGAACTCAAAATCGATATCGGTCCATCGCAGTAATCGCAGATCGATCGGTCTCAGTCCGGTGTCGTATCCCACCAATACCCAAGCCTGCATCAAGTCCGATTGTTTGATACCACAATTGAGTTTTCCAAGCAGATCCTGAGTGCCTTGTAAAAGCAAAGTCACTTGTTTTGGAGTCCAAGAAAGAACTGGTTTATGAACGATCTTCTGTCTTCGAAGTCGCTTGGGATTGTAGGCGGGTATCCCTTCGGTTTCGCTTGCGTAATTCCAAACACGCGTCATGGAAACGCGATAATTCCTAATGGTTCTTGCCGTGAATTTCTCCTGCAACGATAGCAAGAAACCGTTGATGTTATCCATCGTCAGATCGGTAAGTTCTCCTTTCTTACCGAGCCATGCGCTGAAGCGACTGACCACCATCTGGTACTGCTTGATGGTGCAGGGTTGTAGGTCGTGTTCAAGAACGATTCTTTCCAGGACTTGCGAAAGCAGCATCTTTTATACTCCATGACCAAATAGTCCCTAAGGACCTCTGCTCAGAACCTTCCCGGATCGAACGGAATTAAGAGCAGTCGGACAGTAGGACTGTAATACGGAATTACACGGAGTTGCGAGAAAATGTCGATTTTTCAGTAATGTTTTGCGAATAGTCGCAAAACCAGGACTGTCGATCCGGAGGTTGCGGGTTCGAGCCCCGTCGACCTCGCTTTT
>CAIJIZ010000823.1 GCA_903820735.1 uncultured Pirellula sp. | reverse complement strand
CGAGGTAGCTACAGTGCACGCCCAATCGCACATCCGCACGGTCAACTATCTGGTACTCCCTCACTGCTGCTCGGTCATCTGGCCGCCGGCCACGCAATGCGATGGTAACCCGACGTGTAAACGAGGCAGCTACAGTACACGCCCAATCGCCCATCCGCACGGTCAACTATCTGGTACTCCCTCGCTGCTGCTCGGTCAGCTGGCCGCCGGCCACGCAATGCAATGGTAACCCGAAGTGTAAACGAGGCAGCTACAGTGCACGCCCAGTCGCCCATCCGCACGGTCAACTATCTGGCACTCCCTCACTGCTGCACGGTCAGCTGGCCTTCGGCCACGCAATGCAATGGTAACCCGAAGTGTAAACGAGGCAGCTACAGTGCACGCCTAATCGCACATCCGCACGGTCAACTATCTGGTACCCCCTCGCTGCTGCTCGGTCAGCTGGCCGCCGGCCATATGATGCAATGGTAACCCGACGTGTAAACGAGGCAGCTACAGTACACGCCCAATCGCCCATCCGCACGGTCAGCTATCTGGCACTCCCTCACTGCTGCTCGGTCAGCTGGCCGCTGGCCACGCAATGCAATGGTAACCCGACGTGTAAACGAGGTAGCTACAGTGCACGCCCAATCGCACATCCGCACGGTCAACTATCTGGTACTCCCTCACTGCTGCTCGGTCATCTGGCCGCCGGCCACGCAATGCGATGGTAACCCGACGTGTAAACGAGGTAGCAGCTGGATGATGGTCGATTACTTATGAGCGATGAAGCGTGTACTGACGCTTCCTCCCTGACGGTTCGGGTTACCAATGGATCATTGGCCGTTGGCCACAGGATGGTAACCCGACGTGTAAACGAGGAAGCAGCGGAGTGATTGTTGACTACTTATGAGCGATGAAGCGTGTACCGACGCTTCCTCCCTGACGGTTCGGGTTACCGTTCATCCATTCCTCCCTGACGGTTCGGGTTACCAAGGGTTGTTAGGTAACCGTCGTGAACGCCGATCTAGGGAGTATGTTAATAGGTGTGAATCACGCGGTGACTAGAACTGTCCGCCACCACCGAATCCACCACCACCACCGCCTGCGCCGCCGCCTCCGAATCCACCACCGCCGCCACCGCCAAGTCCACCACCCGCACCACCATTAACACCGGTGCCGAATGTTGGAATCGAACCATCAACACCCATGAACATCGGGGAGCTGGTGATCCGAACATAGCGACGATCACCCGAAATCACCGCGGTAGCAAACATAAAGGTCCCGGATGGGATCGGAACAACGATCGGCATGTAACCAACCGAGCCACCTCGGAAGAACGGATTAGCGCGTCCGTTGAATCCATTGCCACCGAATCCGCTTCCACCAAGTCCACCGGAGCTTCCGCCTGATCCGCTTCCGCCCATCGCATAGCGTTGCAGCATGGCCAAGTAAGCCCAATTCGCATCGACGTCTCCATTGCCAAGACCATTGTTGTTGGCTTGGATCGCGTTTGCTGGATCGACGTTCGCTGGGTTAGCGTTTGCTGGATTGTTCGCTCCAGGGGCAGCTTGTGCAAGTACAGCTTGGCCAGCAAAAGTCTTCTCAGCTTGTACCTTTGCTAACTGAGCTTGAACCATCGGTTCACTGCGATGTCCTGTCTTGACTTGAGCTATGTAGATAGACTCTTCGTCGAGCGGAATCTGCTGGGTGACGACCTTCTGGTCGGCAGTTCCATAATCGGTTACCAAGTTGACGGTGACTTTTCCACCCGCTACTTCGCCCCAAATCTTGCGAACGGAGATTTTGTACTCTCCGGCATAACCTTGAGCACAAGCGTAGGTTTCGGAGAATCCGTCCTTCGCTGGCTTATCCAATGCTGAACCGTCTCCAAGGAGAACGCCACCACTGATGGTTCGAGGGTTGCTTGAACTGCACACGGTTCCCGCAGGTTCTTCAACGACCAAGTCAACATCGGCGTTACCTGTCCAAGTGACACGAACAACGACGTCGCGAGTTTGAGCTTTCTTCATCGCTTGCTCTAGAGCGAAAGCTTCCATCTTGCGACCTTCGGAGTTGAGTCGCATGTAAGCAGCTTTAGCTGCAAGCAGAGCCTTCTCGATCAACGGTAGTTGGTCATCGGTCCATGATTGGCTCAAGATTCCTGTGGAAGCCCATACGATGCTATCACGATCTTCGAGTTCTAGACCGAGTCGCAAGCCTGCTTCGAGGGGAAGTCGTTCGCCTGGTGCTGCGCGGTGAACGTCTCTGTAGATCGTCAACGCTTCTTTCTTCAGGCTTTGGCTTTCAAGATACTGAGCGATCTTCATTGCGGAGACTGCATCGGCACCGAAGTCCACGCTGGAAAGGAGTACTCGTTGAATGTCTTTGCCGGAGTATCCACTCCCTTGCATCGCAATGCTGAGGGCTTCATACATCCAGGGAGCTGGTAGGGAATCGCGGAAGACTACATTGAGTTGGTCGACGATTTCTTGGAAATGTGCTTTGCCAGCCACATCGTCTTTCGCGTCGATCGCTTTGGTTGCGAGGTTCATCTTCTCTTTAACCCACCCGGCGAATTGGGCTTCGATATCAGCCCTTTCGTTTCCTTCGGTGTTGATGAGTTTTTGGACACAAGCCGTTGGGTCTACGGAAGAGTTAGCAGCGGGGACGTCGCTGGACTTCGATGGCTTATCGGTGACATCCATCATGCCACCCATACCGCCACCCATTCCACCCATGCCGCCACCCATACCACCCATGCCGCCGCCCATGCCACCCATGCCGCCGCCGCCCATACCACCCATGCCACCACCACCCATGCCGCCGCCCATACCACCCATACCACCACCCATGCCACCCATCATGCCGCTCATGACTGGGACGACAAGGTCGCCGACGGGGTAAACGCGGACAACGTTTGCGGAGTTCTTTTTGTTTGTGATCTTCATCACTTCGTCTTGGATGACGTAGGTCAAGTTCATCGGTTCAAGGATGAGCTTGAGTGCCGATCGCAACGAGATTTCAGGTACGTTGAGCGATACGGGTTCTTCAGGGGTGATGCTTTCTTCATCGAGACCCTTCGGATCGATAACGATTGGAATATCGTATTGGTCAGAGAAGGTCTGCATCACGGTGCTCAGCGGCGTGTTGTTGAACGTCACTTCACCACGTTCCCGCAGTGCGCGGAAGATGCGTCGTTCGGTTTCATTTCCTCCGGAGAGATCGATGGTTCCATATCGCTCGAGCCGCCGAGCGCTGAGAGCTTGCCAAACATCCGCTGGTGGATATCGAACGGGTGGTTCATCCACGAACGGAATAAGTGCTTGTTCGGTCAGGTACAAAGCATCGACGAAGGCGCGTGAACGTTGATTGACCACGTCCATGATCAGGCGATAGTTCGCAAGCGAACTCGACTCGTAGTTCACGACTTTGTCGATCACTGAGTTTGGTGCAAGATCATGCACTTGGGGTGCAATTTCAGTGTTTGCGGCGGAGTAGAGTTGTTGTTCGATCAACGAATCGAATCGTTGTACGAGTTGTTGAATGGTCGCTTCTCGGCGATCGCGGTCTGCGAGCAGGCGGCGTGCAGCCGATGCGCTCGATTGGACAGCTTCGGAGCGGGCGATTCTCTCTCGCATGTCTGCTTCAGCTCGCGCCGTAGCTTGTATGCCAGCTCCCAATCGGGACTCGAGTTGAACGCGGCTTGCAGGATCAAGCTCTGGAGATCGTCGAACTTGGTCAAGCAAAAGCTTCAAGTCACCTTTAGCGACCGACGGGTTGTCCGTCGCTCGAGCACGGCTCAGCTCCGACATGACTTGTCGCTCGAGGGCTTGAGCGGCAACACGTCGCATTTCGGCGTCTTGGTTGAGCAAATCGCCGTTTGAGGAGGACAACTCTCCAAATGGATCGGAGGCTAGTGGAGCAGCCGAACCGTCACCCGAAGGCATCATCGGGTCAGCTTCTGGTTGACGCGTTGGGAATGGGCTGTCGGCAGGAACATTCGATGGTAGCTCTGCTGCGGGTGCGTTCCCGGCAGGCGTGTCGCTTGGAGCTGGTTCGCCAAAAGGATCTTGGCCCGCAGGAGCTGGTTCGCCGAATGGATCATCCGAAGGTGGTTGAACACGTGCGGAAATAAACTTGACGATCTTCGGCCCGACGGCCTTCTCTTTCTTCGAACCGCTCGAGGAAGCCTCATCGCGTTGTGGGACCGCTACAGAAGCTTTGTTCGTGGTACCACCAATCGAGGCGGCTTCAAGGATCGTTTTCGCTTCTAAGTTGTTTGGCGAACGATCGAGTGCTTCTTTGGCGATCGCTTTGGCTGCAATATGGTCACCGACATGCAAAGCGAACTTCGCGTCCTTGACCAACGTGTCTGACGATCCGCTCAACACATCACCGAGCTCTCGCAATGCATCCGAACCTGCGGTAGGCAACAAGACCCCTGCATTGCTACTTGCTTTGTTGACCAAAGCGGAGACAAATCCAAGATCAGGATTGGAGTCTTCGGAAACCAGATTCCAAGACAACGATTTCTTTTGACCGGCGATCTCGCCATCAATTCGAAGTGTTCCTTCAAGTTTCTTTGATTGCAAAGCTCCGATCAGGATCGAATCGCGATCGCTGCGAATCGGTGGGAATCGCTCTGGATATCGGCTTGCAATACCTGCTGGCCAATCGGCTTGTGTAGGCCAAAAAACGGGGATCGCTGCGACCTTCGCAAGTTCTCCGCCGATTTGTTGCAATGTCAAACCTTGAATGTTGCTGCGAACAAAGACTCGTCCGCCTGTGTGGTTCGCGAGAGTGGATAGAAACTCGCAGTCGGTCCGTGGGCCAATGGCCAACGAGCTGATCGAGCATCGCTCGGCTACCAACTCACCGATCAAGCCATCGAATTCCTTCGTGTTCATCAAGTTCGTTAAATGAACGCCATCGCCGATGTAAACAATAGACTTCTCCCCCGCTCCCTTCAAAGAAGCTGCCGCGGCACGAAGTCCAGTCGCAAGATCCGAGGTTCCCAAGGGAACGCGTTGCTCTAGTTGATCGAGTCCAAGTTTGACTTGGGTATCTTCTGGTTTTGCTGAGTTGATCAGCGTCTCGGTTTGGACATCGCAAGCCAGCAGGGAAACCGTTGCACCCTCTGGCAACGCTTCGAGAATCGCACCTGCGATGTCGATCGATTCGCGACGGAAGGCACCGTTCTGAGAAGCAGATGTGTCGACGAGAATTGCCACTCGAGGTGCAAGGCTCGCTTGGGCTAACTCACCAGACATCAAGCTCAAGGCAAAGACTGTCTTGCCACTGCTCTCTGCCGTAGCCAATCGACTAGCCTTCGACGAAGGTTGCACTGCGACCGCTTGGGTGTCGAACGAAAAAATCGGCGTGCCGACGGCAATGGCAAACCCGATCGCAAGTTCAGCAAGCCGTTTTCGGCGTCGTTGAATAGCTTTTTGCGAGGAAATGGACTGGTTCCGAGTACGGTGAATCCGCATGGCGACTCGCTCCGAATGGCTCAAAAGGCAAGACAAGGTAACGTAACTCTATTCATCGTATTTCTGCCCCCAAAATGTTGCCATTAAAAAAGGGGCAAACGAGAAAGATTCGTTCGGTGGTATCGGATTCCACTGTCGGGATAACCCAGCGGATCATGACGATCCTTCCGGTTCCGACAACTATTCCTTACCTCGAACTCCTCTCTTCCACGATCTTCTGTAACTTAGTGAGCAATCTGCGTGCCAAAGCGGTTTGTGTTTGGCTTGCGAAACGTCAGAGTTTGCTTTTTAAAGTTATTTGCTTTTGTTTTTTCAGGGAATTGGGCGATTTTTTTCCGATTTGAAAGTTGTTTTCAGGGGCAGATATTTACGGAGAGCGGGATTTTCGGGTGGTTTCTCCGTGGTTCAGACCCGGGAAACCCTGCGGAATAAGTAAGCCCAACGGGAGGGAGTGTTGCAATATTGAACACGGAGACCTGGCATTGCAAGCTTTGCGTAGTCGGCAAAGTTGCCAAAGGCGTTAAATCTTCCCAGTTCTTCTGAACGTATCGAGCGTCCCTTGCCGAGTCACAAAGATGACGATTTCTCGGATCGTCAAATCCTTGATGCACCCCCCATTTGGGGTGGTATCGCAGATAACGCTGATCGAAAGGAACGGACTTCGATGAACCGGACTTCCCAAATGGCTCTTGCGAGCTATTTCGCTACCCTTTTGTTCTGCATCTCAGCCTCGCCCTGTCCTGCGCAATCGGAATTCTCCGAAGGCCGTGCTACGGAAAATCGAGGGGGTGGGCTGGTATCTCGCTTCCGTGCTGCAATTACGAAGCAACCGGGCGAAAATGAGGAATCTGTTCAAGGTCGCAGTGGGGGACTGCGAGTTCCCGTTCAAGGCTTCTCGAATCCTTGGAAGAAGCGTGCCGAGGATGAACTTGGAAGCATCCATGGCCCCATCGAACTAAACCGAGCTTTAAAATCGACGAAAGAGCCCTTTGCGCCCAAACAACCTGCCGCAGGGAAGCAATCCGGTGGGCAACGCCAATCCGCGCAACAGCCAACTCCACAATCACAAGGCTCGCCTCAAGCACCGCTGGCCCAATCAACACCGGCCCAGTCAACATCTCGCAGCGCAATCGGCATGAGCGATAACAATCAACCGGTTCCTCCAAGCTACTCGACGGACGAGAGCTACGAATCACAGGAGACACCAGCTACGCTTACCGACCGCCCAGGTGCCAAGCCTTCCACACTCGACCAAGCTGCTGGATCGAAGCGAGAATTGAAGACCTACGATGTTACGCCCCCCGAAGGAAGCTTCGATGCAGCCAACACATCCCGTCGCCGAGTTCCGGTAACCCCAACCTCTACGGCATCCAAGCCCAAGATCACGAAGGGGAACACGACCAAGGTCGACGACGCTGATTCGCAAAATGCTCCTAAGTCGGATGCGTTGGTAAGCGGATCTAATGCTTCGGCAGGCCAACTGAGCGATGATTCTCAAGGAATGAGCGAACGAGTGCCAAGCATGGCTGTGACTCGCAAATCAAACGCTAATGCTTTGCCCAAGAAATCGTCCGAGGCGTCTGTTGAGAAAAGTGTTTCGATGGCCAATGAGCGATCGCTTGCCGGCCTTGATGTGCGGACCCCGCAATTGAGACTTCGGGTCGATGGTCCGACTTCAATTCCGGTTGGCCAAAGTGCCACTTACACCGTTCATGCTACCAATGAAGGAACGAATAAAATCGATGGTTTGTTGATCCGAGCCGCCGCACCGCGCGGTGTTCGAATCGATGGTGTAACTACCATGGTTGGAGCTCACGAAGTGGAAGAGTTAGAAACAGAGCTCGCCGTTCTTTGGGAAATCGAATCCCTTGCGCCCAACGATTCGAAGTCGATGGAATTGCAAGTTGTGGTACTTGATGCTGAGAGCTTCGCCCTCAACTTGGAATGGACGGTTGCACCGTTGCCCACCACGATGACGGTGGAAGTTCAGCAGCCAAAACTGGAGCTAACCCTTAACGGGCCTTCCGAAACTCAGCTTGGGGTACCTCAAAAGTATCAGATTCAAGTGAAGAACTCCGGGAAAGCTCCTATGCCTGAATTGGTTCTTCAGTTGCAAACCGAGACCACTGGGCAATATGAATCCACTGTGGGTACACTGGCGCCCGGTGAGACCAAGCGAATCGATGTCGAGATGACTTTTGATCATCCAGGTTTGTTCCCAATCGTCGCGACAGCTAAATCCTCGAACGGGAAATTTGAAAAGCGCGAGCGGATCGATGTCCAAGTTCAGACGCTGGAGTTGACGGCGACATGGACGGGGCCATCGGAATTTTTCCAAGGACTCAACGCTGAATACAACCTGGTGATCGAGAATACTGGCAATGTGATTGCAAAGAACGTCGCTTGTGTGGTCGCTCTACCAACCGGTTTCGATCCTGTGGAATTACCCACTGGAATAGCACGAAATGGTAACCAGTTGCGTTGGGTGATCCCATCGATAGGTGCAAACCAAAAGCTGGAAGTCCCACTGAAAGTGACCGTCAATCAGTCGGGTGAGCAACGCATAGCGTTCCAAGCTCGAGCGGAGGGAGGTCGTGATTTCGGAAGCGCAATTGCAACGCGAGTCGAAGCGATCGCAGATCTTGAGCTTACCGTCATCGAGCCAGCAGCCCCAGCACCGGTTGGTCAGCCAGTAGTCTATGAAATTCAGATCATCAATCGAGGATCCAAAGCCGCTGAAAATGTTTTAGCAATCGCTCAGTTTTCAGACGGGATTGAGCCTCAACGCATCGAGGGGCATTCCGGTCGGATCGTGCCTGGTCAAGCACTTTTCGATGCGATCCCTGCAATCCCTCCAAAGAAGAGTATTACGTTGAAGGTTACTTGCGTGGCCGCTAAGGGGGGCAACCATCGATTCCGCGCGGCAGTTCAGTGTCAAGGAAGCGAAGAGGATTTGCTTGAAGAAGGATCGACCCGTTACATCGCTGGGGCTGTCAGCAGCAAACAACCGTAATCTCAAGGGAGTTTTCCAAGCCGAGTCGCTTTTGCGACTCCGCTTCTACTCAGAGGGATGAGGTGAGTGATCAATCGCAGCTTGCGTTTTGCGAACCGCATAGAGTGCGATCACTGTCCTCCCAACCTTGGTGATGATTGAATCGCAGCAGGCGACTTCGCGCGTGGTTCAGTGCTCTTCCCACCCTCATCCCCCCCGCCCCTTGCAGCATAACCCCGTAACATTTCCCCGTAGCATGGCCCTCTGAGGCCGTGCGAGGGGTACGAGTGGCTCACGCAAAGAAGCAAAGACGCAAAGAGGACGAGATCCTTTTGCGTAATGCTTGGAGCGCAACCCCAACTACTCGTAACTCCCCTTCGCCTCCCGGGGGAGGAGAAGGGGTCGGGGGATGAGGTGGGTGAACACGCGCAGTTTGTGTTTTGCGAACAGCATGCAAAGCGACAACGATCCTACTAACCCTACTCATCATTGACCCACCACAGGCGACTTCAAACGTCAGCCAGTGCTCTTCCCACCCTCATCCCCACTCGCCCCTTACAGCATTTCCCCGTAGCATAACCCCGTAGCATGGCCCTCTGTGGCCGTGCGAGGGGTACGAGTGGCTCACGCAAAGACGCGAAGACGCAAAGAGGACGAGATCCTTTTGTGTCGCGCGGGGGGGTGAGTTGGGTGAACGATGGGATTTTGAGTTTTGCGAATTACATTCAGTGCGATCACTATCCTCCCAACCTTGGTGATGATTGAATCGCGGAAGGCGACTTCGAGCGTGGTTCAGTGCCCTTCCCACCCTCATCCCCCCCGCCCCTTGCT
>CAIJIZ010000822.1 GCA_903820735.1 uncultured Pirellula sp. | reverse complement strand
TGATCTTGAAGTGATATCGGACCCTTATCGGCATGCTTGGTGTATTTCGGCGGGCGATTAAAAGGTGTATCACCCTTCAATTCGAAGTGATTCAAGAGAAGCACGCCGTTGTGCATGACGGTAATGTAAGCCGGTGATTTGAGCTTGCCATCTTGCTCGAATCGAGGCGCTGTCCAGAACACGTCGTAGGTGTTCCATTCCCCGGGTTTGCGCATCGCATTAGCCATCGGAGGCGTTTGCTTGTAGATCGCCCCGGCTTGTCCATCTGAGTATGTCGGATTTTCAAAAGAATCCAGAACTTGTAATTCGTAGATCCCCATCAGAAAAACTCCGCTGTTGCTACGGCCTTGCCCATTCCCCTTCGGTGGCGTTGCTGCGGACCATTCAATATGCAATTGACAATCTCCGAACTCATCGACGCTGGTGATCGATCCTCGCCCTGCGACCAATGCATCTCCTTCTACCTTCCAATTCTCTGCCCCCTTCCAATGACTCTTGTCTGTGCCGTTAAAAAGCACGACCGCATCCGATGGAGGAGCGTCATTGCTCTTTCCAGGTGTGACCAACGGAGGTTGCTTCCACTCAATCCCGTTAAGATATTCTTGACCAACCGCTGTCGAAACGGTTCCGATACTGAGCAATCCGGCAAACAAAAATCCAAAGGAGAGCCTCTGGGAAATCTTCGGTTGATTACCTATCTTCGGTTGCTTACCTAACCGTGAACCTTTTTGGTTTTCTTTAAAAGCCATCGCCTAATTCTTTCAAAATAAGTATCTGTCAAACCTGCACCGCTGACCACGGAACGGAATTTTAACTCCCCACAACACGCTTTGAAGGGAGCCAAGCGGTCAAAACAACCTTAGTACTGTACCATTTCCTAGCGAGTTTGGGGTACAATCAATGATCAGGGGGTTTCACCCAGGCGCATTCAAATGTTGGCCATCCGACGTTTGTGCGTTTCGATCTTGAGATCCCAAAATTGTTATCCCTTCCTCCAATTGTCGCTGTTGCGATTCTCCACATGCTACGAACCCACCTTGCTCGATTGACCCTTCGCTCTCGTTTTACCCTCGCATTAAGCTTAGCTACGATGTGTACGTTCCCCGTATGGACTGCGAGCGAACAAGCGATCGGTTCAGAATTGCTTGCCCAGCAAAATACAGATCCAATCGTAAAACCGTCGGACCGCGTGGTTCTCATCGGTGGCGGATGGGTGGAACGGATGCATCGCCATCCTTGGTTCGAAATGATGATGACTCTCGAAGTCCCCTCCGTGACCTTTCGGAATATGGGATGGAGCGGCGATACGGTCCACGGTGATGCTCGCGCTGTCTTCGGAGGTCGAGCCGATGGCTACCAACGCTTGATCAAGGATTCCGAAATCGCTGCCCCCAACGTGGCTATTCTCTGTTACGGGGAAAACGAAGCCCAACTCAATGAAACCGAACGTGCGGAATTCCTACGGGGATACAAAAAATTGATCGAAGATCTGAAGGCTAAAGGAAGCCGAATAGTCTTGGTCATTCCTCGCTCCAGGGAAGATGCCGGCCCGCAGTTCCCCAACCCTGCATACTACAACAGCAACCTTTCCCAAGTCGCGGAAGGAATTCGATCGCTTGCAAGAGAAACGCAATCGAACCTGATTGATCTTGAGAAATTCGCCAAGGAACAACGCTTCACCGAAGAGGGAGTAGCTTGGAATGATGCAGGATACCGAGCAAGCGCCCAAGAAATGATGCGACAACTAGGTTTCACCAACCTCGAACTCAACAACCTTGCCGCTTCGAAACCTGACGCGATGGAAGAACTTCGATCGAAAGTCGAATCGAAGAACGAATGGTTTTTTCACCGCTATCGCCCACAAAACGAAACCTACTTGTTTCTCTTTCGCAAACACGAACAAGGGAACAACGCGGTGGAAGTCGACCAAATGGAACAGTTTGTCCGTGAAGGCGAAAGCAAAATCACCCAATGGATGAAAGACCAGAACGTTGGGCCAAATACTAAGTAACCTTTTCGGTTCACATCTAGCATCAACATCCGACACCCCTTCCCCACCTAAGTCTCTACTTTATCAAACATGAAAACAATCCACTTCACTAAACCCAACAGTCATTCACTTCGAAACCCTCTAGGTCCCTCCACCGTAGGCTCCTCTCAACGACTCGCACGTACAGCCTTTGCTCTCGCATTAAGCAT
>CAIJIZ010000821.1 GCA_903820735.1 uncultured Pirellula sp. | reverse complement strand
TGCTTTGGCATGTAATCACAAGGTGCCGCGGCACCAATAAGCCCATCAGCTTGGGTGAATTCAAGCCGCGTCGCCTCAAGCATTTCTTCGGTTGTCGTGACATGGACAATCTTTGCACCTTGGGGATACTCAACGGAAACCGGACCGGTCACGATCGTAACGCGATGCCCCAAATCTAAAGCAGCTTGCGCTAAAGCCGCCCCCATTTTGCCGCTCGAAGCATTGGTCAAGTAACGAACCGGATCAAGGTATTGTCGGGTGGGGCCCGAAGTGATGACGATATGGGCCAACGTTGGTTCACTCCAAAAAAGGCTTGCACGCTTCAATAATAGATAGCGGTTCGGACATTCGCCCAGGGCCAATGCGCCGACAAGACAACCAGCCGTTTTCAGGGCCAACGATATGTACTCCGTCGGCGCGAAGTTGTTCGACATTGCGAACTACAGCGGGCTTCTCCCACATCGGACCACTCATCGCTGGAGCCATCACCACGGGGCACTCAAGGTTCAGATACAAGGTCGTAAGCAGATCATTTGCAAGCCCCAATGCACAACCGGCGATCACGCGCGCGGTCGCAGGAGCTAAAATGAACAAATCACAGTTGACTGCTAATTCGATGTGAGGCCCGAGCGGGAAACGTGGATCGAAAGGATCGATCACAGGTGCCTTGCCCGTAAGAGCAGCGAAAGTCGCTGGCCCAACAAATTTCGTAGCTCCTTGAGAGAGAACTACACTGACGTTATGTCCGTCTTGTACAAGCTTGCTAACAAGCATCGCGGACTTGTAAGCAGCAATACCACCAGCGATCCCTACAACAAGCTTCTTGCTGCACTTCGAAGGATTGGTATTGCTGCCTGCCATCGTTCGTCCCGATTCCGGCCGCAGTTAGCCCAAAGTAATCAAGTTGTTAATCACGTAATCAACTTGTTAATCACTTAGGCTCGCGGCTCAAACTTCGTTACAGATCACCAGCATCAAGATCCAGCAAATCACCTTGCTCGGCTAATTCACCGTTCATCTTCAGCTCGCCGTTTGTCGTCAAGTAGATCTTGTCTTGCAGAATCTCTTGAATCACGATCTCCATTTTGTCTTCGGAGTTCATGTCGACCAAAGGTCTGCCACCACGATTGAGTTGCACCAATCGCTTTTGAATCAATGTCGAAAGCTTGAATCGTCCACCAACCTTGTTGACAATCGCTTCTTCTTTGAGCTCTTCGAGCATGCGAACCTCTCTTGTTCCAACCTAAAGTTTTCCAAAACGAACAGCAAACTGGCTTCAGCTTGCAATCCGCGTGTCATACCGGCACAATAATCGACAAATTTCCGTGACCGAAGCATCGACGCTGTCGTTGATGACTCGGTGACGGTATTTGTGCATCAAACCCATTTCCTCGCGGGCAACTTCTAATCGCCTTTGAATTACCTCTTCCGTTTCCGTTCCGCGTGAGCGAAGCCGTTGTTCGAGGGTTTCCATCGAACCCGCGTCTATAAAAATCGTAATCGCTTCGGGATCGTAGTCGAGCACGCTCAACGCCCCTTGGACATCGATCTCTAAGATTACCCATTTTCCCTCCCGAAGACCAGTCGAAACGCTCTGTCGCAGCGTCCCATACCAATATCCCCGCCCGAAAACCTCTTTGCTCTCAAGAAATTCCCCGCGAGATCTCTTGCTCCGGAACTCTTCATCGGTCAAAAACCAGTACTCCCGGCCATGCACTTCTCCCGGACGCGGAGGCCGAGTCGTGGCCGAAACACTCAAGGTCAAAGGCAAAGGGCAAGTGCTGAGCAATTGGGCTAAAACGGTGGTTTTCCCCGAGCCTGAAGGCCCTGAGACAACAATAAGCTTGCCAGGCTGATCTTCAGCCGCTTCGCCTGTTAGATCAGTGGTTCCGAGGTCGGAGTTATTCGACATTCTGCACCAACTCTCTCATTTGCTCGACGGACGTTTTAATGCTCACCACATAATGGGCAATGGTCGCATCATTCGCTTTCGCTCCAATCGTGTTGGTCTCACGAAAAATCTCTTGTATCAAGAAGTCCAACCGCCGACCTTGCGACTCCGCTCCCTGAAGCGCTTCCTCAAAGCGATCGAGGTGGCTGCTGAGCCTCACCAATTCTTCACGCACATCGCATCGATCTGAAAATTGAAGGACTTCTCGAAGGATATCCAGTTCATCAGCGGAATGTCCAAGGTCGTTCAATGCCATTCGAACTCTGGACTCCAATCGCTTGCGATACTCGACAATCACCTCGGGCGCACGCACTTCAATCTGCCCTCGCAATTCTCGTACTAACCGGATTAACTCAAGTAACTGTCGCCCCATAGCATCACCTTCCGTCTGCCGCATCTTGTTCAGATCGAGAAGCGCAGCAGAAAGCGTTTTGAGAGTCAATTCGGATAGGGCACTCTCGTCCGCTACATTGCCCGGTGCCAACACCCCAGGCAAATTCAGCACTGAGCCAAGTTCCAATGTCAGCGGATACCCCGTCTTCTTGACGGCTTGTATAGTTTGCCTTAGGTAATGCTCCAGCAAGTCCGTGTTGATCGAAGCGCTTTGCGATTGGCCTGTTCCCGAATAGCGAACAAACACATGCACCGAACCACGCTTCAGGTGCTCTCGCACCAAGTTCTCCATCGCGAGTTCGAAGGGGCTCAACGGATCGGTAAGCTTGAAAGTTACCTTAAGGAAGCGGTTGTTGACCGACCTTACCTCCGCTTCGATCTCCATTCCGTCAACCGCTAACTTCGCCCGGCCTTGGCCTGTCATGCTGTAAATCATGAGCGTTTACCTAAAGCCCAACAAAACGAACGCGGTATTGAAGATCTGACGAAACTACGAAACGGAAGAACTGTTTATTCCGGGACTTTTGATTCAGCAGCAGGTGGAACTGCCGGTTCAGCAGCAGGTGGAACTGCCGGTTCAGCAGCAGGCGGAACTGCCGGTTCAGCAGCGGGTGCCACTTGCGTATCTCCAGAACCAGAAGCTGGAGGAATCACAACGGGAGTCGATGGGATCGTTGAAGCTGGGTTGTTTGATGTAGGGGAGGTGGGCAAATTCAACGCATCGAGTCCTGGAACTGCTCCGCCTAGCCCTTCTGGTGATCCTAATCCCCCAGCAGCATCGCTTCCACCCATCGAACTAGCCGACGTGTCCGCTTGGATATCCAATCCTTTTTCTTTGTAAAACCGAGCGGCGGCAGCACAAGTAAAGATCCAAAGCAGGACCAATACCGCGGTAATCCTGGTGAAAAGGTCACCTGCTTTAACGCCAAAAGCACTCTGGCCGCCGAGCCCGCCGAGTGCGCCGGTCAATCCTCCACCCCGTCCTCGTTGCAACAAAATGATGGCGACGATGAAAAAGGATAGCAAAAACAAAAGTGAACCAAAGATGTACTGAGACAAAACACCGAGTGGGAACAACACAGTTCTACTTCTCCAAACGAACTCCGAGTTCATGAAGCCTTCCGAATTCAAGCGATACAGATCGCTGGGAAGACACCTTTTCGTCGGCGGGAAAACAACCAAATTCAAGTCTGCGATCGGCACAACGTCCGGGCCGAAGTGCAAGACTATACTGGAATTTCAGGAATTTGTTGAGTGCAACCTACGGTACACCCCTGGGTTCTTTGAGAATTTCTTCGCCATTCCTTCAGTTTCCCCCTATCCCCAACCGCATTTATGCGGCCCCCGTCTGCGTTTAGCGTGTACGACCCGCTCGATGCATGACATCGTGTCGCACCCAAATCCCCAAGGTTGTTGACACTCGTGGGGCCTTTGCTACCCTTACACTCCTAACATTTTGTGCAAAGCGCCTAACCGGCACACTTTGCCAAATCTGCAAAGCTTCGGGACGTGAGAATACCCATTCGGCAATCTCTCGTCAGTCAGGTTTCTTCCGGTTTGATCCGCAGGGAACCACGAAGCTATCTAGATTTGGCGGTTTGCGGCGAATCGAGATCCATGTTGTTTGGGTTGTGCATCATCGGTGTTTTGCGTGGATCCCTCTTTTTCGTTCCTTCGGGAGGATTTTTCAATGAGTCAGTTGCGTAAAGTCGTTTTGGCTGCTGTTGCGTTCCTAGCAGCAGGTTTCGGTTCCGTTGCAATGGCAGGTTGCGGCGGTGATGTCGGTGGTTCGAGCTGCGGCGGTCGAAGCGGCTTGCTGAGCAAGTTGCACGCTCGTAAGGACGCTTGCAGCGGCGTTTCGGCCAAAAGCTGCGGCGGTGGATTGCTAAGCAAGTTGAATGCGAAGCGCGGTGCGAAGTGCTCGGGTGCTGCTAGCTGCAGCGCTCCTGCCCCAGCTCCAGCTTGTGCACCAGCACCAGTCGCAAGCGATTGCAGCGCATGTGCTTCCTCGGTTGCCAGCGAAGGCGTTGTTTACGAATCCGGAGCTGTCTACAGCTCCCCAGCGGCTGCACCATGTGTAAACTGTGCATCGACCGTTGATTCCGGTGCCGTAACCACTTCTTCCTCCGTACCGCCTGCCCCAGCTCCAGCAGCAGCTCCAACAGCTCCAACACCTGCAGCAGCACCAGCAGCACCAGCAGCACCAGCGGCTCCAGCACCTGCAGCAGCACCAGCGGCTCCAGCTGTTCCAGAAGCTCCTGCCGTTCCAACTGCACCCGCTGCTCCTGCAGCCCCAGCCGCAGATGCTCCAAAGGCATAGTTTCGGCAATCGTAAACATCTGCCCTGTCGATCTTGAATCGCTAGGATTCAATTACAATCGATAGTTGCAACAAAACTAACGAAAAGGCTGTGCTTCATCGCACAGCCTTTTTTGTTTCGCCCTGTTTTTTGTTTCGCCCTGTACCGTACACGAATCGTCCTAAGTTCGTTAAACTTTGCACTTATGAACAACGACGATTCACCAACGTTAGCCACGCCAAGCGTCATCATCTACACCGATGGCGCAGCAGAACCCAACCCTGGCCCAGGCGGGTACGGCGCTGTTTTAATCTTCGGTAAACATCGAAAAGAACTCTCCGGTGGCTTTCGACGGACCACTAATAATCGGATGGAACTCATGGGGGTAATCGCCGCCCTCGAAGAACTTACACGCCCTTGCAATGTACAAATCTACAGCGATTCGAAATACGTCGTCGATAGCGTTCAACGAGGATCCTTGACCCGCTGGGCGAAAGCAAATTGGCACCGCTCTCCGGGACAACCGGTCAAGAACGTCGATTTATGGAAACGCTATCTCGAAGCTTCTAGTCGTCATCGCATCAAATTCCACTGGGTAAAAGGGCATGCTGGAGTAAAGGAAAACGAACGCTGTGATGTACTTGCTGTCGCCGCTGCTCAAAGCGGAACCCGAACGGCAGATCAAGGCTATTTGGATTCCATCAAAGACGAGGGCAGCGCGAAACCCCATTTCCTTTCAGCAACTGGTACAGCCCCCCCCCCAACGGGTGCGGCTTCGGAAAAGCCACATGCAACCCACTCCAACGTCTTTTCAACCGCACAGCCCATCGAAGGCGGGCCATGCCGGAAATGCGGGGCGGTTCTACAAAAGAGACCGACCAAGCAAAAAGCTCTAAAACCCAATCAAACCTATTACTACGAATGGTTTCTTTTCTGTTCCGGTTGCGGAACAATGTATATGGTTAACGAGGCCAAACGCATCGTTTCATAGTTGAAACGCCTCCACGTTCTCGGTTGGCTGATGATTTTTTCCGCCCAAAGAATTCTTCATGCAACTCATTCCAAGTCCACCGAAAGAAGTAGCAAAAGGGTTTCCACCGCTGCGCGCAGTCAGCAATGAGTTGCTCCGGGCTAACATTGTTTTCTCCGACACGCTTGAATCCTTAGAGAATGCCGGCGGTCACACAAAGAACTGCCTGAAATGTGGCTCGTCCTCCCTTGCATTTGGAGTGCCAGTCCTATTAAAGGACGAGCATTTCTCTATGTCTCTTCCGATATCACTGTGCCGCAAGTGTACTGATATGCCGCCGGTATACCCCTTCGTGGAATTCAGGAATTTCCGCAAAGCATGGATGACAATAGGGCTAAGCGTAGCATCTTGGCTGATACTGCTTGTTCTATCCGTCGTTCTCCCAACCCTCGCGACGCTCTTCGGTTTTACTTCGCTGGGAATCTTCGCCGTTGTCGCATTCACCATTCTAAAGCTTTTCGAAACCGTTCCTATTGATCCAAAACTCCGAGACTCTCAAACCATCGAGCTGATTCATAATTCGCCTCATTTCGGCAAGATGCTCAAAGCCTTTCCGAACGCGAAGTTACTCTGGCAAGATGTGTCGCCAAACGAGGATACTCCGAAGTACCCTTGGACCAAAGATTTCGAAAGGGAATGCTTCCAACAAAGTTTTACTCCTTACGAACGCGGCTTTGTTATGGCGGATCTGCATTCGCTCAATATTGCCGACGGCTCGTTGACCCTTTGCACCGAAGTCTTCCGATACCTTTCGGATACATTTCGAGAGAACTTCCGATCCGCTCAAAACGATCCCGTGGCCGCTCAAGCCCTGATCACTTTTCTGCCAGGCAGGAAAAGAGCGGTTCAGGTTAAAATATCACCCTCTAGCAACCGTGCAATTCGCGAGAAGATACGTAACAAGATTGAATCGATGCCCGATTTCCCCGTGCAGTTGCCAGTAGTGGTCCTGTATCGAAATTGCAACTTCCACGGCGTGGAGCTAGCCAATGAGCTTGCGATCCCCGATCCAGCTGTCGAATTCCAACGCTACGTACGAGGGCTTTCGCAAGAAGATGCCTTAACCGATGAAAAAGCGACGGTCGCTTCCGACGGACTTTCTGACGCGCAGTTTTCTGACGCGCAGTATGTTGCAGCGCAGCGAGTTCGCCCAGAAAACTCCATCACCGCCGATGATTTCACTCGCTGGTCAGAAGTCCACCCGAACGTAAATGACCTTACGCGAGGATTTGCCGATTTTCTCTTGAACAAGGGAGAGATCACTGCAGCGATCGAAGTGTGGGAAAAAGCTATTGCAAAGGAACCGCAGGATCGGAACATTCTGGGTTTATTTGCGAACTTCCTTGAACGTTGCGAACGGCTTGAAAAAGCTGCCAGTATTTGTCAAACGATCATCAAACGGCCAGATGCCACGCCTGATGATTTCGCCTACCTGGCCCACTTGCAACTCGCCCTTGGGTTTCCCGCCGAAGCATCCGAAACCCTTCAAAACGCCCCCGCGGGTTATCGATCGGCAGACTACTATTTTTCTTCCGCTCGAATCGCACAAGCTTTAAATCAACCCGATGAATGCATGGAGTTTCTCGGCAAAGCGATCGGCGTTGATGCGACCTATACAAACGCGTACTTGTTACGAGCGAACCTCAGTATGGCCGAACGCAATTACGACAAGGCTATCGCGGATATCGAACGATTTTTAGAGATCGAAGGCCCATCGTATCGCGGCTATCAAATCAAGGCTTCCGCCTTGGCTAAGTCCAAAGGCTACCAAGCCGCTATCGATTTCCTAACCAACCGGATCAACGAACATGGTAATCACCCGCTCCTAAACGGACTTCGTGCCGAAGCGTATCGCGAATCGGGCAAACACGAATTGGCTCTCGACGATTGTAACTGGATCTTGGAACAGTACCCAGACTTTCACCCCGCTAGGTTGCAACGCGCCGAGCTTCGAATCGACACCGACGACCCGGCTGGAGCTATCGCTGATGCTAAATCAATCGTGGATGCCGGCGGGGATGATGCAACCCTCTATGCTACCCTAGGTTTTGCCTATCACCTCGATAATCAATCCGATCAAGCCCTCGAGTGGCTTCAACGAGCCGTGCAGCTTGACCCCAGGCACATAGGTGCTCGCTATCGACTCTCTCAAGTCTACACCCATGCGGGCCGTATCGACGAATCGATCGAACAACTCACGGCCCTACTGGCAATCGATGGCAAGCAATCCATTCCCTTGGTGGTTCGCGGCTATCAGCACCTGATGCAAACCTCGCGTGATAAAGCAGAACAAGATTTCCAGGATGCACTAGAGATCTCCCCTAAAGAAGTCCAAGCAATTCGCGGCATGGCGCTCGTCGCTGAACTCCGTGGAGATCACAAAGAAGCCATACAATACCTCGATAAAGCCCTGGCGATCGATCCAGAAAACGAAGAATGCTTATTGGATCGATCTCGCTTGGCGATGTCTGATTACAACTTAAAGGCTGCTGAAAAAGATCTTGATCAAGTCATCGCATCAAGTCCTCACCTTTTGCCCGCACTCTTCACACGCGCTCAACTTCACATTCAACTTGGTCGGATGGACCAAGCCCTTAACGACCTCGATACCATACTCAAAGAAAACCCCGATTTCGCGCCGGCATTAATCGGCCGAAGTGCTATTCACGAGATCCAAGGAAACGAAGAGAAATCTCAAGAAGACTTAGATGCTGCTGTAGAACTCGAACCCGAGTCGGCAGATGAAACGGAACAACAACGAGCCTTGATCGCCTCACAAATCGCTTTAGCACAAAATCGATTCGAAGAAGCGATCGAAGCTGCTACGCAGGCCATCGAGCTAAATCCTACTAACGAACAAGGCTACTTGCGACGCGGCGGAGCCTATTGGTACTCCGACCAGTTCTCAGAAGGCTGGGAAGATTACAACTACATCCTGGAAACCTTAAATGCGGATTCAATCTCCGCACGAAATGGTCGCGGAGGATGCGCCGCTGAACTCGGTGAATATGACGTTGCAATCAAAGACCTCAATCTAGCGGTCGATGAAGCTCGTAAGTCAGACACCCACGTCCTGCCATACTGCTTAAATAACCTTGCTCGAGCCCTAATTGGTAATGATCAACTCGAAGAAGCCGATTCCGCTCTAAAAGAGTCTTTGGACCTTCAACCCAGAAATGCTTGGGGCTATTTCAATCGCGGACTACTGCGGCTTGCACAGAAAAATCCAATCCTCGCGCTCGAGGATTTCCAAGCCGCAGTCGCGGCAAGCGAACCGCGACTCCCCCCACGAAAACTTGCAAAAGCCAAAGCCTTCATCGAACGGGCCGAAAAAGAATCAAAACCCTGAGCGAGGTTGGCGAATCACCGCACGACTCTTCTTGGTCTCGATTGATTCCGAACCAAAATTTGATTTTCCTCCCGCTGTGTTCCAACCGGCTGGCAGGGATTCAATCTTGGGTCCGTCAGACACAAGCCGAGAATCGTTGCGTTTTGTTGGCTCCTCTGTTGGCTGAATCTTCGTAGTACTCGCCAATCCAGCCTCCTGACGCAACGGTACCGGATGAAGATTCTTTGCCGTTGTCAAGCTGCTTTTTTCATCGGGCCACTGAGCCGATGACTTCATCGTCAACCGCGAAGCATCATTTCCTAAGCCAACTCCTTGAGCACCCGATAGACTCTTCGCGTTCAGCTTGCTATCTGTTTCCAAGAATGGATTCGTGCTGTCCCAGTCTTGCGTCGATACCAACGGCGAAGACGCTATGTGTTTCGTATCTCCCCGAGTCCCCACATCCCCAACGCTGATTTCGTTCGTCCAAACAGGCGGCCTTGAAATAGCAATTTGTGACCCTTGATCTCGAACACCTGTTCCAAAGGTCGTTCCAGCTGGACGGTTGATGGGCAATACAGGCAGAGGTTCACGTGCAACGCGATCCTCCAACGTCCCTAAAATCGGTGGGGTGTAAGGCCTTAACTCTACGTCCTTTGCTCCCACTAAATCATCGGGTAAAACCGAATAAACAGGTGATTGATTACCGGCGATAACATCGCCGCTCCCCTGCGCGGCTTGCTCATTGGTATTCGGCTCAATAAGGACGGTTGCCGCATTCGGGGTATCCCAACGCTGCGTTACCTCATTCCAACCAGACTTCGATTCAGTGCTGCCAAGCGATTCATACCAATACCATCCCCCGACAACGCCCGTAACCAAACAGGCGATCCCCATCAACGGTGGACGCCCAGTTTGGTCCGATCGTAACGTTCGCTCTGATTTCTTTTTCTTTGCCATGGATAGATTTCCTCAAGTTCTACCCAGAGT
>CAIJIZ010000820.1 GCA_903820735.1 uncultured Pirellula sp. | reverse complement strand
GTAAACCGGTCGAACTACCGATGTCAGTGGTAGAGATTGTGGTTCGATTGTTCGGGATAGCAGCAACTCATCGAGAACATCCTCCAAGTCTTCGGCTTTGGGTGGAACCCAACCCCCATTCGCGAATTGCAGATCAGTCCAACCGTTTCCTTTTCGAGTAGGTATTACGCAACTCCGACCAACTCCCCAGTGAGTCGCTTGCAAACAAGCTTTCAAGGCCCAATCTTTTTGTTCAGTCGCTTCGGTCCCTGGAGGGCCAAGCAGCACAAAAGCGCGAGAGTGAATTCCCTCCCCTCGCAAGAAGTCAATCGCAGCTTCGAATTGATCTAATCGCATCGATTTATTGAGCAGTTTCATCGCGTTCGGGTCGATGGTTTCAAGCCCTAACGCAACTTCCAACTCACCCTTCAATCGATCTCGGAATCGGAGTGTTTCTTGCTGAACGCTTTTCGATTGAAACAACGCCGCGTGATTCTCTACGATTACCCGAGAGTACTTTGCGCAGCGTTCTGAAATCCACTCTCTTTCGAGTGACGCGACGTTTCGTTCGTCGAAGAAATTCGCGGCATTGTAAAGCTTCAGCCACTCCTTGCCGGTTTCCGAGGCCCCTTCGAATCCCTGCCGCTGCACGCTGGAGCATTGCTGCTCGAGAGCGTCGATCTGAGCGACTAGCGACCCAAGGGGCGTCACGGAATCATCTAACGTGTACTTCCAGAGATCACACAT
The DNA here is from genome assembly GCA_903820735.1 of uncultured Pirellula sp. Lineage (GTDB taxonomy): Bacteria > Planctomycetota > Planctomycetia > Pirellulales > Pirellulaceae > JBKCUI01. Next base: position 7,098 of record CAIJIZ010000820.1, on the reverse strand, counting down.
CGAGCAGCTGAAGCGACACTCCGAGCCAACTAAGAAGTAGGTTCTTGTTGCAACTACTCCTCCTTGGCCGTCTGGCTCGTCTTCCTGAACAAAGCCCATCGACTCACCCACTCGACGCAGAGGTTTGGCCGGTCGCACTCGCCGAATAACTGTAGCTAGGTTACTTCCGTGTGCACTTTTTAATCCGTCGTCTTTAATACCACCTTCTTCAAGACCGTCTGCCTTAACACCGTCTGCCTTAACACCGTCTTGTGAAACACCATCCTGATCCTTCACGCCCTGGCCCCCTCCCATAGAACTTGGCCAAGATACAATGACGCAGCAATCAAATCTGCAGTCGTTCCGGGATTGATCCGACGGCCTTTGATTCGCATATCTTCGTCTAGCACCCCCCATGCCTTTTCGAATTCATAACTCCCATAAGGCCCGGATTGCATAACTTCGTTAACGCGTTGTTGAATCATTCGACCGACTTGTTCACCCTGCTTGCGCACAATCAAACTATCCGGCCTCGTCGACAGCCAATGTAGTTGCAATCGTCTTATCGCATCCTCGGCCATCACCCCTGCCTGTGTGTCGCGTATCAAGCGTTCTGCTCCTTCGCAGACCTGCTGATATCCGTTGGCGTATTGCAACGCGACATCATCCCAAGCGGACGCAGTCTTCATCGCATCGAGAATCGAGGCAGGAGCTTCATCTCGAACATCATGAACTCGTGATGCGCCGAGTCCTCCAGGATGCGCGAGACGAATCGCACGATAAATTGCTTGACTGTCCTCTTGATCCATACCGCATAAGGCCTGCTCGATCGCAGCGTCAAACGCGTTTCTATCCCATAACTGGTGAGAAGCAGCATTTCCAAACCCCCGGCTCGTATCAGAGCTATCGCCATTCTCGCTGGTAAGAGGATTAGCGGTTTTCGCATCAAAATAACGATCGAACGAACATATCCATAGCGGCGCTAGAAGGATAATCGTTCCGAGGCTTGTGTTGACTCCCGAAGCCTCCAGCATCGCTTCGACGCTTCGCTCAATAAGCACTCCGACCGAAGGATTCTGGGTTGCCGAAAAGAGCTGATCAACTCGATGACCTAAACGAACAGCAACAGCGCAAAAATCTTCGTACCGCATCTCGTCGAAAGCGGCAGTGGGATGGACGTTACCAAGCTTCCTAGCGCTAGCCTCGAATGAGATGGCCTGTTGCGTAAAGAATCCACGGCTTCTACGAGTTCGTGGTGACTGGTTCGGTGATGAAATACCGAAAAGTGGTTTCGAGTCGATCGCTTATTCCTTAACGGATGAATCCAAGAATCATTGGTCGATGTTTCCAACACATTCGCCCATACGGTAAAATACCATAGGCCCTTGAGGTAAAACACCATAGGAAACTATAGATTCAACGGTTAACGATGATTCCACTTCGCGAGGAACAATAGGGTTCGAATGATTTCCCGACGATCGTTTATTTCCCGAGCAACTTCCTCTCTCATGGGAGCCTCGTGCATTGCTCCGTTTAAAGGTTCCATTGCCGCTACGGTTCGTCCAGATAAACTAACAATAAATCAAGCCGTCGCAACGGTTCATCCGTTAGCATCCCAGAGCGCGATGCGAGTCCTCAAGGCCGGGGGTAATGCAGTCGATGCAGCAATTAGCGCTGCTTTGGTTTTAGGTGTCGTCGACGGGCACAATTCCGGTATCGGCGGCGGATGTCTTGTGTTGATTCGCCAAGCCAATGGCGAAATCCTTGCAATCGACGGTCGCGAGACCGCCAGCCGCCACGCTACGCAAAATATGTATTTGCGAAACGGTGAACCTGTACCTGACCTAAGCCAATCTGGGCCTTCGGCATGCGCCACCCCTGGACAAATTGCTGCGATGCATCAAATGAGTCTCAAAGCGGGCCGATTGCCTTGGAAATCCCTTTTCGCAGATTCGATTCGCATCGCAGAAGAAGGACATGCCGCTTCTAGATCGGTTGGCCGAAGCATTGCTGCAGAAACTACAGAGTTGTCAAAATACCGGGCATCAAGAGAAATCTATTTCCGATCAGACACTCAGCCGATTCGAGAAGGGGACATCCTTGTTCAACGGGATCTCTCGAACACCCTACGACAGATAGCGGATCAAGGCCCCGAATGGTTCTACCAAGGCCAATTCGCCAAAGCTTGCAGCGAATACATCCAGTCCATCGGCGGTATCTTAGACATCGAGGATTTCGAACACTACAACGCGTTGTTGCGTGAACCCCTTAAATCTTCCTATCGCGGTCATCAAATCATTGGATTTCCACCCCCAAGCTCAGGTGGAATGCATATAGCCCAAATGCTGACCATGCTTGAACGTTTTCCGATCGCTGATTGGATCACAAACGCACCGGAAAAATACTACCATGTCCTCATCGAAGTCATGAAACGTGCCTTCGCCGATCGCGCCCATTGGCTGGGGGACAGCGACTTCGTCGACATACCGAAATCCCTACTCGATAGCGACTATCTCGCAGAACGCATGTCGGACTTCAACCTAATCGAAGCTTCTAAATCCATCCAACATGGCATCCCCCCGGGCCAACCTATTGGCCAAAGGACAGACCAAAGTACAGGCCAAAACACTGGCGACTCGGTCGATAAGCGACTTCAGCCAGAAGACCCTGCGGATAAAAAACACACCACACACCTGACTACGGCTGACCTCGAAGGAAATTGGGTCGCCATGACCTGCACGATCAACACATCGTGGGGATCGAAAGTGACGGTACCTGGCACCGGTGTGATGCTCAATAATCAGATGGATGATTTTGCCATTGCCCCGGGTACACCAAACGCATTTGGACTTGTCGGCGCACAAGCCAACGCGGTCGGGCCTGGAAAACGTCCTTTGTCAAGCATGAGTCCGACCATCGTGCTCGATGCCATGGGCGAACCTATCCTTACGGTGGGTGCTGCGGGGGGCCCAAAGATCATCAATGCAACGCTGCAAGTTATCCTTCGAGTACTCGATGGCAAACAAGACATTGCTTCTGCAATCGCAGCTCCACGTATCCATCAGCAGTGGCGTCCCGAGAAGACCTGGTTTGAGAACTTCGCCGGAACTGATGCTTCATCTGCAATCCCTGCTTCCCTCATCGAAGTACTCGAATCCTATGGACACCGATTCGAAAGCTCAACCGGATTGGCGATCAGCCAAGGGATCCAGCGCCAACGGGATAGATTATCGGCAACCCATGACCCGCGTACCCAAGGCTTGTCGGTTGCGGAATAGCTCCCTCTAAGTAAGCGAGCTATCTAAGTAAACGAGCTGTTTTTTGGATACGAACGCTACAACCACGTCGCTAAGCGTCTCGCAAGCATCTGAACCGTCGCCTGCGGATTGCTCTCAGGAACAGACGGTAAAACAGACGCATCACAAACATAAAGCCCGTCGATGCCTTTAAGCCTAAGCCTTGAATCCACAGGCGAGGAAGGATCGCTCCCCATTTGGCAACTGCTCGTGTAATGATATAGAGTCGTCGCGAATTTTCGCAACGCCGCACCTACCTCCTCGGTTTCCCGTCGCGAATCACCGGGGAAAACTTCAGCGGCTTGCGTAGCAAGTCCAAGTGAGTCATCGATTGCTTTCCTCGTCCATTGGATCGCTTCAAGCATGCAAGTGTAATCGGTCGTATTACCAAAATAATTCGGATCGATGCGAACATCGAATCCCGACTGCTGTTTATCCTCCTTGAACACCCGTACTGCTCCGCGACTTCGAGGTTTACTCAACGTCACACCGACACTGAACATTGGAAACTCGGTGTCGTATTTTGGATATCGCAAGTAATCCGTTGGGGTAATGTGCCACTGAAACGCGTTGGGCCAATCGATTGCCTCACCCCGGTATTCGCTCAATCGCGAGTGCTCCATTCCGAGTTGAAAGAATCCACCAAGTTCCGAAAGATTGGAACACAAGGGGCCTCGTCTCTCTCGAGAATATCGGATGCGACTCGAGCTTGTCATGGGAAGAGAAAAACGCTCTCCACCTTCAATACGATAAACGATTGGGAAAACCAAGTGATCTTGCAACCCACACCCGATCCCCTCAAGCGAATGAATCACCGGAATGGCCGCATCTCGTAATACATCTGTGGGCCCAATACCGCTTGCCATCAAAACTCTCGGCGTCCCGATAGCGCCACAGCAAACAACGACCTGCTTCGCTTTAATCCTAGCCGTCTCATTTCCAAAATGGACCTCTACACCGGTAACACCCCCACTCCCAAGCAGCAACTTCGAAACCGTTGCCTCCGAACATACGGTCAGAGAATTCGAATTCGAATTCGAATTGAGCAAAGCCGCAGAACTTACACGACGTCCGAATTGCTGCATGCGTTTGTACGGAGCTACTCCGATTCGCGGGGAATCCATCGCATCGCTGCTGGCAATTTTACCATGCTGAGCAGCTCGGAGTACGGTTTCCACATTGGGATGCAACTCCGGTAGGCTAAGCATCTCGGCTTGCTCAAGTTCCCAGCGTAAATCGTCCAGTGCCTGCCTGGACTTTTCGATGGTCCAATCCTCGCCACATGCTTGTTGCAACTCCAACAAGGACGCATTGGAGGGTTCCATCCAAATCATCGCATTGATCGCCGTAGAACCTCCGAGCACACGACCACTTGGTAAATCGACACGCCGCCCTGCGAGTTGGCTTTGCCGAATCGACTTATAGCTCCAATCCAATCGTCCACCAAAAGCTCGTGGATAATAAGCAGGGATCCTTGAATTGGGCCCGGCATGCCTTCCCCCAGCCTCCAGCAGCAAAACAGTTCGATCCCCACGAACAACTAATTCACGAGCCAACCTTGCACCGGCCGCACCAGCCCCAAGAATGACAACATCGTATCGAGACTCTAAATCAGCCAAATGCGAAGTAGCCAGTGGCGGTTTGGAATTCTTAGTAGTCAAGCGCCGCTCCGCCGTCGACCTCGAGCCCTTGCCCCGTGATAAAACTGCTATCCTCCGTGGCAAGAAATAAACAAGTCTTTCCCATCTCTTCGATATCAGCCATTCGTCCTAACGGTTGCAATGCGGCTATCCGTTCGAGCGCTGCATCCGGGTCCGGCAAACTCGACGCCCATTGTCGCATCAACGGCGTATCGACATTGCTTGGAAGAATCGCATTAACGCGAACCCCCCACGGAGCACACTCCAGAGCTAGCGCTTTGGTGAACGACAACTGCGCACCCTTGCTAGCCGCATAAGCCGTAGAGTTTCGTTGCCCCAAAACCGCCGTCATCGAACTTACGTTGATTATGGTCCCTCGCGTTTTCTTCAAGTGCTCGAGTGCGTAATAGCACATTGAATAGGTACTCAAAAAATTGACTCGTAAGACATCGAGGGCAACTTCTGGACGCATCTGTTCAAGCGGTGTGTCAGGCGGATGAATTCCGGCATTATTGATCAAGCAGTCGATCTTTCCGTATTTTTCAACTACAGCCGCTATACCCGCTGCGACTTGGGTCTCCATGGAGACATCGCAAGCGACCCCCAGATGCCTTCGTTCCCCGACGCCCGACGAAGTATGCACTACTTGATTACCTTCGAGACTTGTTGCCATCGAATTGGCGGCTAAAGCATCGCGATCCAAGATCGCAACTTTGGCACCTTCTCTGGCAAACACCCTTGCACACCCTTCTCCGATCCCTCTAGCACCGCCCGTAATAACGACTACGCGATCCTGAAACCTCATCCTACACCCCCTAAACTCTTTGAATGTGAATGTATCGAAACTGCATGGCCTGATAACTACTCCCCATGCTTATACCCACTATCCCGGGCTCAAACCTCTGCGTGGGCTTTAACCACTGGCCAAGCTTAAATCATAGTACGCAAGATTCGCACCGCAGCATCAGCCCCATGCTCAGGCGATAAAGCCGTCTTGGCAATTCCAGAGACGACCTTTGTAATGTTATGGTCGACTTTGGAGGGGACTCCCCAAGTAAGCCCTGCAGCCCGCGTGATGTAGATCGACAATGTTCGATGTCCGCTCCCGGGTCTCTCACCTACAACATGCACTACCTGTTGCTGTCCATCTCGTTCACCGAAGAGATTCTCTCCGATTCGGTATCCAACTCGCACCCGTCCGGACCGAACGATGAATGTCTCCGGATACACTTTCGCTCCCATTTCAGTGAGTTGCTTGCGAAGCGAAGCAATCAAAACCTCAGCTTGGAATTCGGTGGTATTCGCAAGAGCGTTTAGACCATCGGAAACGACCAAGACTGTATCAAAGGACTGTCCGTACTTGCTCCGAATCGCCGCTACTCTTTCGATGGAAGCTTGGCTCAATTCCTCCCCAGTGGATGGATGCAGGATGTAGTCATTTCGGTCTTTCGATTGCGTCTCTATCGAGATGGCACCTGGGAACTTCGCTTCGAATTCTTGGGGTAGTTCAGCCCAAATACATTGCTTCGCATCATCGTATATTTCATGAATCTGCTGCTCTAGCTTCACCGGCAACTCAGAGATACTCTTCGAATACCCTTCTGCGATGAATACCCCACGTTCGCGGACGGCATCTATGCGTTGACGAGCTTCCAGTCGCAATTCGCCCTCGGCTCTCTGGTCTCCCTTGCGCCGTGCGTACGCTACATAAACCCAAGTTGGATCGCCAAAGTTCTCGGTTGGATTGCCTTGTGAGTCAATGACTCCGAGTCCTTGAAAGAATTTCCACATCGCCTCACCGACACGATACCCAAATTTTTCCCGGATACGCACATGATCGTGATAGCCGGTTGTTAAGTAACCCAGCATCGGATCGATACGAGTCGGCAATGCCATCAAGTATCCTGGATTCGCAGGCATGATTTGATCGATACACCAACCGAGATCATCGAGGCTGACATCCATGTGCAACGTTGTGCAAATATCGAGTCCGATCATCAGGCCATGCAGCTTCCCCATGACGATATCTTCAAGGCAGCATCGTACGAGCTGTTCTTTGGTACGAAAAACTTCGGGGCCGATGAAGCCTGCGACGTCATTGAGATGCACCCATGCATCCGAACCTTCACCTCGCTTTTGCTTGGCTTGTACAAGTGCTTTTGTGAGCATTCTTGCCAAACCAT
>CAIJIZ010000819.1 GCA_903820735.1 uncultured Pirellula sp. | reverse complement strand
TCTTGGATGGACTGGTCTCTCGTCGAATCCAACAAAGACCTCGTGCGTTTCACCCAAACACTGATCCAACTTAGGAAAATCCACCCCGCTCTGCGACGCACCGAATTCTTCGCCGGTAATTTTCGCACCGACCAATCCCCCCCCGATATCAACTGGTTCGATCTCCAGGGCTACCCACTCAATTGGCAACAAACTAATAACAGCCTCGCTTGCACTCTAACTTCGCCTACCCGACATCTTAATTCTCACCCAACAAACTCTACGCAAGCTTCCGCCCACGCTTCCCCCAAACATGCAAATACCTCTCCATTGCTCGACTGCGTTATTGCGAACCGCGACCTGCTAATTCTCTTCAACCCAACCCCTCAAAACCTGCCTTACCACTTACCGGAAACTCCATCTGGATCCCATTGGCGTCTCCTCTTCGACACCTCGAAATCCCCACCAGATGATCTCTTCCCAGACGGACTCGGTCCGGTTTTTACTCCAAACCCAAAAAGAAAAATGATGAACCGCTCGATGATGCTCTGGATCTCTTCCGATTGAAACTCTGCCCTGCTGAAACTCTGCCCTGCGGATCAGATTTCAGCGAATGCATCACACTTGAATCGCACGAGCCTTCATCGCTTCTTCCAACCACCTCAACTCCCGACTAATCCCCACATCCAACGTCTCGCTCGCAAGGGACTTAGGCAGCACACTCCAAGCATACGTCTCGACCTCGTATTGCTCACTCCCATCAAACCAATCGCCATGATCACGCACGCAATCCAAGAAATTCAATATCTCACCACGCGTCGAATCAATCGCTCCCAACCGTTCCGCATAAATCGGAACATGGAAATGGATCCGCCACTGACACCCATCCAACCATTGCACCTCTCCACCGCGAACCCTTGATAACAACTTCGGTAAGTCCTCAAACAACTCCTTCGAACCGTCGGACTTGATCACCAAAGTCTGATGCAAGTATCGATCCTCAGCGAATAATCCTAGTTGCTCGAGCGCCAACACTCGCTCTTCATGCGACTTGCCCGCCCAGTCGACCCGAATCGCCGACGAGACTTGCACCTTACCAACCCGAATCCCCAACCGGCGATCGAGCTCTATGGCCAACTTCTGATCCTCAGCCATCACCGCACTGTGACATATATCATGACAAATTGTCAGATACTCTCTCGCAATCGCTGCACGCTTGGAATCAATCGCAGGTTCCGACCAAAAACGCTCGTAAAAAGATCGAAGCGACGCATGGTCGGTAAATAAACATCCTGGCTCCGGTTCCAACGCAATCACAATCCGTCGACCACTCTGCTCATAAAGCTCATGCAAATGCAATGCTAATTCCAATAGCTGGTCCGCCGCTTGCTGCTGAACCGTCAATCCGACCTCACCCGGCGAATCATCGGTGTGCGACCAACTGATCGGCAACGTGGATATCGATCCTCCTACACCCAGCGGCAAAAGCGCATCAAGGATCGATACCAATTGCTTCGTGTACTCGAACCTCTCGGGCTCCCACCATGCCGGCTCGTAAACCCGATGCTTGACCACCGATTGATGGAAATCCTTTTGAGGAAATCCATTGAGCGTATAAGGAACCAACCCCATCCGCGACAACCCATCGCGAAATTCACCAATACGACGTTCCTTCTCAACACTACTTCCCGCTAACATCTCCAAAGCAGCAGCTTGTGAGAACCAAAGCCCAATCCCAAGCTCTTGCTTCCCCAAATGCTCACGAACCCTCAACGCACATCCTTGGAGATTCGCAAGGATCTGCGCAAGATCCGTCCCGGCGTGGACATTGGTGCAATACCCAATCGGACTTCCTGCCACTGGTCTGCTACCCACTGGTCTGCTACCGACTAGCCTACTATCGACTGCTTGACCATTCCCTTTTGCTGCTTCACCATCTGAGTGATTGCTCACGGTTCGAATGTATCCCTCTTAGAAGACTTTCCCTTCGCACCACCAGGCTTCGATACCGCTCTCTGAAAATCGCGGAACTCTTGCGGCCATGGGGCCAAAAACCGAACTTGCTCTCCCGTGATCGGATGGGTAAAACCCAAACTCTCCGCATGCAACGCAATGCGGCGATATGGCCAAGCACGATGCGTTGCGAGATCCGGCCGATATCGAGGATCCCCCAAAATCGGATGCCCCATCTCCGCAAGATGAACTCGGATTTGATTGCGCCGACCCGTCTCTAACCGGACCTCGACCAACGCCGTCTCACCCCAATCATGACGAAGCTTGTAATGCGTAATCGCTAACTCGCCGGTATACTCCCCACCCTCGCGACTCCCAGCTTTCTCGCGACCACCTGCCCTATCGCGGCCGCCCGACTTCTCGTGGCCGCCCGACTTATCGCGACCGCCCGACCTATCACGACCACCGACTCCATCTCGAGACTCGGGCGAGTTCTCCTTCACTGGCCCTTTCACCGAATAACGATTCAAATTCGCATCCGTGGCCAAATAACTTCGAATGGTTCCCGACCCTTTTTGCGGTACCCCAGCCACGATCGCAATATACTGCCGATCCGGCTTCCTCGCCGCAAACTGCTCCCGCAACAACTCGGCTACCTGCAATGTCTTGGCTAATACCAACACCCCAGATACGTCGCGATCAAGCCGATGCACGCAAAAGATTTTGGCTTGATCATCTTTATCCCTTAGCCGACGCTCGACCTTGGAAACCAACGTCTGACCCTCGCGGTACATCGTCGGAACTGTCAGCAAATTCGGTGGCTTGACCACTACGCATAAATGAGGGTCATCATGCAAAAACTCCACTGGCCCCTGACGACTTGCACTGCGAGCTTCCGTTCGGACCACCACCGGCATCGGTATCCAATCGACTTCTATCTGATCCCCAGGCTCCACTCTTTGATGTAACTTGCGACACAACCGCTCATTGATCCGAACACAACCATTTTCTATCAACCAATGGCTCTGACTCGCGGGCATCCCAAGCAAATTCTGGAGCACGCCAGGAAGCTGACGAGCTGGAAACGGAATACTGTCCGGTACGGTGATAGTGCGTAGTGTCATAACCCTGAAAAATTCAAATAAAGGAGCCTGTTAACATACCCACGAAGCCCTCCAGGGGTCAGCCATGTTTCCAAAAATCCCAAGGGATTCTGCCGGGATGATTGCATTACAAGCGTTTAAATCGTATCGTAAAGGTTCGCAAGAACTCCAGTCTGCGCCCCTGAACTCTCTTGCTTGATGTTTCACGGTCCCATTTCTCCTATCTGAGCCTCTACCTCATGTCCTCTCAGACCCCACCGAACCCTTCGGAAAATCCCTACGACTCCTATTCGGCCAGCTCCAGTCCGGCAGCAACCTCTTCAACACCCGTCGCGGCGAAGAAGTCTGCATCTGCTCTGATGTGGCTTATCCCCGCCCTCGTCGCAGTAGCAGCTGGCTCCGCCTTCCTCCCCGACGTCCTGAAGAAAATGTATTTGGCCCAAGAAGAAGCAATCAAAGCCAAAGGCAATGTCGTCGGCTCGCGAACCGATATGAAACCACCCCCCGGAAAATCCACTGACCCATACGCTTCTCTAAACCAAGGTGGAAGCGCCGGGAACGACTCTGCAAACAAAGATGACTCGAAGAAATCCGAAGACTCATCGGCCGAAAAGTAATATCACAAGCAAGCCAACGATGATTCGGTAAACCGCAAACGGTGTGAAGCCCCGCGCTTTGACCCACTGCATGAACCAAGCGATCACCGCTAACGCCACGAAGAAACTCGTGATGAAGCCGATCGCTAATGTCATCCACTGCGTTCCGCTGATACTCTCTTCGGTCTTCATGATGTACTGCAAAAGCTTAAACCCGCTCGCTGCAAACATCACCGGAATCGATAAGAAGAAACTAAACTCCAAAGCCGCAGGTCGCGAAAGCCCCATCACCTGACCTCCGGCTATCGTCGCCATCGAACGACTGGTTCCCGGAAACGCCGCTGCCAAAATCTGCGCCGCACCGATGACAATCGCTTGCTTCATCGTCATCTGCTCCATGCTACTTGTCGTAGATTGCGAACCATACGTTCGGTCAATCCATACCATCGCTATCCCCCCGATGACCATCGCTAAACCAATCATCAGTGGTGACTCCAAGTTCTCGCCAATGAACTTGTCCATCAGAAAACATGGAATCGCTGTCACGACAAAACTGCAAAGCACCAGCGTTAGCGGATGACGCCACCAAGCCGCCTCCCCATCCTTCGCTCCACGCAAGGCCGATGTAAACGATCCTATAAACTCAACCAATCGAGGCCAAAAGTAAAACACCACCGACAAGATAGCCCCAAGCTGAATGACAACCGCAAACATCTTCCAAAACGGATTGTCGAGCTCTAATCCCAACAGCTTCTGGGCCAGAATAATGTGAGCCGTCGAACTCACCGGTAAAAACTCGGTTAACCCCTCGACTATGCCTACCACCAACGCCACGAAATAATCCGACATCGCTCTTCCAATCTAAAATCCCGCCGCTAGCAAAATAATATGACGGGAATTATAGCGATCGATCGAAAAGGAGATACCTCAAGCTGCGTCGCGCCCCTGACGCCGAAGCTTCTTTCGCTCCGCTTTGCTCAGCGGCCTCTGATTGCCAAAGTCTTCCTCATCCTCATCCTCGACATCCTCGCCAGCTGATCCCTGCTGCGATCCCTGCTGCGATCCCTGCTGCGATGTCTGCTGGGACGCTTGCTGCGAAGCTTGCGATGGAACACTTGCACCATTCGCCCCCCCCATATTCGGACTCGATGCAGACGACTTGGGTGCCGCCGTACTAGCGCTTCCCACTCCCGCAGTCCCCCCCTGAGTGAGCTTGGAGGAATCCTTCGGCGGTTTAAGCTTCAATCCATCGAACAATCCAAGTATCCTTCCTGCCAACTTCTTCGTCTTGGGCGCCTCGATCTCCTCTAGGATCTCAAAGGCCTCCACTCGGTTCGACGTGTCCGCCGTTACCGCACTGCGACGCAATGGATTCCAACCCTTCTTCAACCAAGAACGCTTCGGTGTTTCAGCCCCTTCGGTATCACTCGTCGCTGTTTGAATTTTCGCTGCTTGACTCTTCGCTGCTTGATCCTTTACTGCTTCACTCTTCACCGTTTCACTCTTTGCTGGCGTACTCTGCGTTTGCAGACTCTTCGTTTGCGCACTCTTCGTGTCTGTGCTTACACTAGCGGTAGCTTGGCCAGATTTGCTCGGTGTCGCATTCTCAACAGGTGCACTCTCGGCAACAACTCGCTTGCCAAACGAAGGGAACCAAGACTTCTTTTTCGCTGGTTCAGCCGAATCATTTTTCGACTCTGTAGAAGTAGCGCTATCGGTTTTGTTCGCGTTAGTCGCTACAGTCGACGTCTTGGCCGCCGGCGCGCTCTTGACCGACTCGGCTGACTTCTGCACCGCCGTACTCTCAACCCCCTGAGTCTCTACCCCACTGGCTGCACGCCGTTGAAACCATCCAGGTTTCTTGGTTAAGCCCTGATCGATAACCATTGCTTCGTCGATTCGCAACGGCTCCTCAATCGGTTGCTCATTGCGCTCTACCCGATGAGGAATAAACCCAAAGAGTCGCATCGGACGCTTCGGCTCAATATCCGCTACTTGCTTGGACTCCCCTTCCTCCTCGGACTCAATATCATCATCTGAAACCGCCTTACGCTTCCAAGGTAACCAAGACTTCTTCGGAATCTCGCCGTCAAGCTCCCCTGCCTGAGACTGCTTTTCCTCTTGGCTCTCGAAATCATCTTCAGCCGATTTCGACCATTCCTTGTTCGATGCTTTTGTAAATGTAATCCGTTCAATGAATCGATACTGGGCTTGCATGTAACAATACCGCAACGTCAGTCCAACCGACTGAAAAACCGCAAGAACGCCCCCAAGCCAACAAGCGCCCACCACCAAGTCAATGCTCCCAAGGGACCATTGCAATTTCAGCAATCCCGTCCCAAGAAGCGCCGCGCATCCCCATGCGATCAAGCCGCCAAACCAAAGGGCAACCGCACCCGGAACAGCCCGCAATTCACCGGTCAAACGCAATCCAACTAACGCTACAACCGAAGCGTAAACCGCTAATACTAATGGCCAACCACCGTACCCCATCTCTTTCTTGGTCCAAGGATCGATCGATTGCCCCAACAAATATAAAGCCGACGTAGAAGCATCGAAGCTGGAAAATACAGAAACACCTAACATCACGAGCCAAACGCGATAATTCGCAGTGAAATCATCAAGCCGGTGTTTGCGAATGCTAAAGAGCATCCATGACGCGATGGCGCAAAACATCCACAGTTGACAAGTCAACCAGTTCGCGATGCTGTGAGGACTCCGAAGATCGAAAAGCTGCAACAAAGGCAACGCCGATCGCCCGATGGAATTGGCAGAGGAATGAAAGAAATAATGGGCTGCTACAAGCGCCAGCCAAATAACCCACAGCGACGCAATCGCTGCAGATAAAACCGTGGAACTGATAGGGATCGCCTGAACCAAACGCATTTGGCAAGGCTTGCGCACCGAAGGACTATACGTTCCAGAATCGAATCCGCTCAGAAGGGAATTCGACGATGTCCGCAGTTGCTTGCGATTCCGCTTCGCCGCCCGCGCAGACTCCACCGCTGAATTGGAATCCGCGGCAACCGAATCGAGAATGACCCGTTTGCGTCGATCCAAGCGTTGGGAGCGCGAAAAAGGCATCTCGAATAAATCCAGGGTAAATGCAAAACCATCGACGCAGCCACCCCCTGAACTCGCCGGACCTCCCGACAAGCTGGGTTTAGCCCTGGAGTGAATCCCAAAATCCCACGGGTGCGTCAAGACCAATGAGAATCTAGTGGCCCTAACTGGCAATACCACTTGGGTACGGAATGACGCGCAAATTGGGCACGCGACGGAATTCGGGAGCATTGGTTGTCAGCAACTCGTAGGCCATTGTTTTTCGACGTTCGACGGGACCTAACATGGCTATCGGTCGTTGAACTTCGGACAATTCCACGTCTAACCTGTCACAAGCTACATGCTGAACCAGCTCTGGCCAATCGATTTTTTCAGTTGAGACTCGTGTATTTCCATGGTCCCATCATCTTCTGCCATTGTAGTCATGTTCCCTGGAACTGTCTCGGAGCGATCTTGTTTGAATTGCCAAGCCACAGAACGTAGAAACCATGTCGGTAATTTACGCTGCCAATTAGAGGAACTCCCTGAGCGCAACCCTCGTCGTAACAACACTCTCTTTAATTAGAAATCGTAAAATTCTAGAAGGAAATGACTTACTGAGTTCGAGACCCGCTCGTTCCCGTTTTGGAAATGCCGGTTCGAACTGGGGAGGGGGCTAGGCTAGGTGGCTACTTGATATTCACCAAACAGGCAGCCATTGCGTTCTTGGCGGCTAGCCAGAACGCTCGCTCAGAGGAATCGACTTCATGTGCTACCAATCTGACAATTCGAGCAGTCAGTCCGTTTAACCCCACCCCGAGAGATTCGTAATGGCCAACTGCATCTTTAATTCCACGCGCCGCACCAGCAATAAAGTATTTCTCTGCCTCAACGTCCAGGTATTTTTCTCCTGACTGATTTACGCATTCTGGGTCATCATATGCGACTTCGAATGGTGCGGAAGGATCTTTGGCATCTGACAACTCGACAGAAACAATCGCAAACGGTGTCGGCGATCCCGTTACGTCGCTTGCTCGGCCACTACAACGAATGGCACCAATCTTCGTTCGATGTGCTTTCAACTCAACCATCGTCCGGTTCCTATTCAAAAAAAGGCCAGAACTTCCACAGACGTGGTGACAATTCATGGGCGCCATTCAATCCTTCTCGATACACATGCTACTACCTAAAGTGTACAAGGGCAGTCCCCATCGTAGTCGACAACAGGTTCCCCAGACGAATTGAAGTGACCTATCTGATGTTTCGTAGTTTCTTTGCATCGAATGATCAATGCGGTCATAGGTGTTTTTGCCAAGTCGGGAATCGCCTTGAAAAATTAGGAGATGTAGATTACAGACGACTTTTCCGAACTTATCCAGCGCTTCAAAGTGGACGTGCGAACTAACTTTTCCATGAGATCCAAGTAACTCTGCTGCCTTCATGCGGAGCTGCCGTAGACCATCGGCACTCCTGAACACCCCCGGTGCAATCTATTTGTAACCAGCACCCAACCATTTGATCCCGTGGTTTAGAGCATCCGCCCGAAGCCATCGGTAAGTGACTACCTATAGTGCTCAACCCCTCAACTGGATACGAATTATGCACCACCACAGAGAACGTACAATAACCCCGGATTTTTGATGTTGATTTAGGAGGTAGACTTAACGAGTTAAGGTTCCCTCTCTAAATCCTTGCCGAGAGTTCACCATGCCAAGACTTCGTCGTGAAGAGAATGCCCAACGCTCGGCGAGTCGCCTCGCTGAAATACTCGAACAAGTCTCTTAAACAATGCTCACAAAGGTGAATTGGAGAGACGGGTGCATTTGCTCGCTTCAGCGAACCCGACCCGCATGGAACAACCAATAAGTCACCGGAATAACGAACAACGTAAAGATCGTGCTAGCAATCAACCCGAATATCAGCGACCAACCAAGCCCCGAAAATATCGGATCCAAAGTGATCGGAATCGCGGACAACATCGCTGCACCCGCCGTCAATAAAATTGGCCTAAGCCGAACGACCCGGCTCTCCAAAATCGCATCAAACAACGGACGACCACCACGAACCGCTTGCTCCATGAAATCTACCAAGATAATCGAATCGCGAGTCACAATCCCCGATAATGCGATCATCCCAATCATCGCCGTCGCAGTGAAATACACCGGATCGCGATAACCGCCTACCTCCGATGCCATCAACCCATTGAGCATGTAAAACCCAGGCATCACCCCAAGCACCGTTAAGGGGATCGCCATCATCACGATCAACGGTATCAAAAACGAACCTGTCTGAGCCACCAATATGATGTAGATCAACACCATCGCTGCTCCAAATGCCAACCCCAAATCCCGGAACACATCTAACGTTATCTGCCACTCTCCCTCTCCAGAAAACCTCGCACTTACCCCCTGCGATAACCCCCACGAAATCCCCGACCCGTTCCGAAAAAACGATCTACTCGCAAGCGGCCTCGGTTCTCCCTCAGTCACAAAACCCACGGATTCGCCACTACCGTCTATAGCCCCCTTATCATTCACCGGATCATTAACCGTATGACTCGCCGTCTCGTGACTCGCCGTCTCATGACTCGCTATCTTCTGATCCGCCAAAATATCGATGATGCAATCCGCCGGCGGCCTGCCCGCCGTCTCCGCCATCACATAAGCAACCCGCTGAAGATTCTTGTGATAGATGGTCTGCCCAACCCGATCCGTGACCCACTTGCCGATCTCCGTCAAGCGAACCAGCTGTCCATCAACCCCACGCACTGCTAATTGACTCAACTCCAATGGGTCCTGCCGTAACCCCTTTGGTAATCGCACGACGATCTCCAACGGATGCCTCTCCTCATGAACCCTCAATAATCCGCTCGACTCCCCAATCGTCGCTGTCCGGACCGCTGAAGCAATGTCGCTGACACTTACTCCCCCCAAAGCAGCCTTCTCCTGATCCGGCACGAACGTCCAACGCGCCATCGGTTGCTCACTCATGTCATCAACTTCGACCACGCCAGGCTCTAACTCCAACCGACGCTTCACCACCCCTGCACTCTGTAACAATTCCTCATACGATCGCTCCATCGGACCATATACCTCCGCAACCAACGACGCAAGAACCGGTGGACCAGGGGGCAACTCGACGATCCGCAACATCGCACCAGCATCCGTTGCTACCTTCGTTAACTCATCGCGCATCCGCAACGTAATCGCATGACTCTGCTGCACCCGATTCTTCTTCCCTACCAAATTCACCCGAATCTCACCCTGATGAGCCCCACCACGCAAATAATAGTGACGCACCAATCCATTGAAATCGATCGGACTCGAACATCCAACGTAACTGGTCCAATCCACTACCTCGGCTTCTCTCGCAAGATTCCCCTCCAACTGCTGAACCACCGCCGAAGTTCGCTCCAACGTACTTCCCTCAGGCATGTCCAACAAAATCAAGAACTCATTCTTGTTATCAAACGGTAACATCTTCAATGGAACCAACCGCATCGCTCCCAAACCCATAGCCGCAATCGTCAAGACTCCAATCAGCGATAAAAACCCTACGGCCCTGAAACGTGTCTTGAGCAACGGTAACATCACGGGCCGGAAGATCCTGTATAGCAACGTCTGCTTGACCGCCTCAGGATCATAAGCAGCATGACTTTCTCCCGCCGACTCCTCTGCCCCGTTTGTTGATTCACCGTCTGCTAATTCACAGTCTGCTAATTCATCGCCGTGCGGAAACTCTTTTTTCAACACATGATAAGTCAACCATGGGGTAATGGTAAAAGCTACCAACATGGACATGAGCATCGCCACAGGTACATTGAGCGCCATCGGGGACATATAAGGCCCCATCATTCCCGTGATAAAAAACATCGGCAAGAAACTGACGATGACCGCTAAAGTTGCACTGATCAACGGCGGACGAATCTCGGCAACCGCATCGAGCACAATGCGCCGACTAGCTCTTTTCTTTTGGTGAAAATGCCTCGCAATATTCTCCACATCCACAATCGGATCATCGACCAATAAACCCAACGCTAAGATCAATGCAAACAATGTCACGCGGTTGATGGTAAACCCAAACAACAGATTCACGAACAAAGTCAATCCAAAGACCACGGGCACTGCAATAGCCACAATCAACGCTTCACGCCACCCCATCCCCACAGTCAACAATAAAACCACAATCAAAATGGCGATACCCAGAGCTTCGATCAACTCGTTGACCTTCTCGTCCGCTGTCAATCCACTGTTGCGCGTAATGGTTAACTCGACGTCCCCAGGCAATACCTCCGCTCGCAATTTCTCCGCCGCATCGATGACGGCGCCAGAAACAGATACCGAATTCGCCCCCTTCTGCTTGGATATCGCAATCGTGATCGCAGGTCGTGATTCAACTCCAAACCCTCCCGCTTGTACTGCCACCTCTTCCGCACCAAGCCGCGTACCAAGACTGCCATGATGCTGCGGAAACTCTGCCGCTGCCCCCCAACCATGCCGCACGTAACTTGCCGGCTCATTCGCCGCATCGATCACCTCCGCAACATCTTTGATGTAAACGGGT
>CAIJIZ010000818.1 GCA_903820735.1 uncultured Pirellula sp. | reverse complement strand
TCCCGGCTCAATTCGCCGATCCGTTCCTTGGCTTGCTGCGTCAGTTCGTGTTCAGCATGATTCTCTAGCAAGAACTCATAAAACTTCTTCGCGGCTTCGATCCCCTTCTTGCGACGCTCTCCTGTCAACTCCCCGATCAAGACCTCGGAGCATCGACCTGCTTCATAAGCCGATCTCGCTTGCCAATTCTTGATCTCAGCGGGAGCTTGTGTGCCTCCAAAACCATACATAACCTTTTGAAATTCGTTGACGGCGAGCGCAAATTCCTTCTGTGCGAAATTTAGCTCTCCTGCCATAAATCGAGAGCGAGCACCAAGCTCATTGCGTTGCTCCTCTGCGATGGCTTCAAAGGTCTTTAACGCCTCTGCGTTCTTCCGAAGGTTCTGCAACGCGACCGCTTGCTCATACTTCGCAACTGGAAGCAGGGTTGAATTCGGAACAGTCTTCTGCATTTGCTCGACCCACGATTCAACGTCCGCCCATTTCTTCAGTTCACTAGCCGTTTGCGCGCCGTGGAGATATATCAAAGCTTGCACTTGTTCATTGACCCTTGGGTCTTGCCCGTCGGCTTCGCTCTGCTTTTGAAGCCCTTCGATCGCTTTGCGTGCTACCTCATAGTGCATCATGGCAGTCGGAAATTGACGCTGTTTGAACGCGCATTCAGCAACCATTAACTTGGCGTCTAATGCAAGCGAACCCTTTGGGAATTCACCGATCTGCTTGCTGAATTGCTTACCAGCATCATCGAATTGGCCGAGTTGAAAGAGGGCCAACCCGATCTTGTACGTGGACTTTTCTTGCAACTCTTTATTCGATGATTTCTTGGCAGCGACCGTATAAGCTTTCACTGCCGTATCGAAACTCGCGTTCTCAAACTCTGCTTGGCCAACATGAAAATACGACTCAGCGGCTAGCGGACTTTCAGGGAATTTTTGTGCTAGCTGTTGAAAGTCTCGGTTCGCTTTTTCGACATCACCAGATTCTTTAAAAGCCCAAGCGCGCTCGAACAGAACTCGATCCATCAATGCGTATTGCGGGGAGGCTTGTTCAAGTCGATCAAAGCTCACGATGGCATCTTGATATTTTCCAGACTGAGCTTGTACGACACCGAGTTCGTAGAGTGCTTTCGACAGGGTGGGCTTTGATAGGTTCTGTGTAAGCAGGTTTCCTAACAGAGTTGCGGCTTTCTCATACTCGTTGGATTCCCGCAAACAAATCGCGCTTGCTACCGTCGCTTCATGCACCAATCCAGTGTTCTTTGAGGTGTTAAGCAAGTCATCGAATACGGTTTTGGCTTTGGCGGTCTGGCCTTCTTGAATCATCAAGTATGCAGAATCGAATTTGGCAAACTCTTTTAATCCGACATCCGCGTCGCTTTCCAGCAATCGCTCATACCAGCCGATGGCTTCCTTGGCATTGCCCAATTGGGCTGAGAGTTGTCCGAGTCGGAATTCGGCTTGCCCTTTGAATCGCGATTTAGGGAAATCCTTCAAGAGCTTTTCGAGCGTTGCCTTTGCCTTTTCTTTATCCTGTTTTGCTTCGTAGGCTTGGGCTAAGACCAGCAGTACCTCGTCGGCTTGTCCCCAAGTAGTACTCGTTTGAAGAGACTTTTCAAGCACCGGAATGGAATCCTCCGGCTTGGTCAATCGCAGCAGTGAAGCGCCTTTTAGGAATAAAGCTTCAGCTACCATCGGAGATTGCGGATTGTCTTTGAGTGCCGGGATGGCCATCAGAGAATCGATTCGTGCAATTGCTTTTTCAGGCTCTCCTGCCAGATATTGAGCGGTAATACCACGCAGTTCCCAGGCATCTCGGGAAGGATGTTCTTTGCCGGCGGTTACGAGTTTCTCGAACGCTTCGGAAGCAGGAGCATGCTGACCTTGTTGCAAAAGAGATTCGGCCCGAACGTATGCTACGTCTAGTCCAAGGTCACTTGTAGGGAATTGCTTCGAGAAGGCTTCGGACCATCGTTGAGCCTCTGGCAAATCCCCAGTCTGCAAAGCAGCAAAGGCAGCGTTGTAGGTTGCCCTAGGGGAAATGGGTTGATCAGCGTATTCCAAAGCGACCTGCTCGTACAATCGCCTTGCTTCGAGCTTACCTTCGGCTGTTGCGAACAAGCCATCGGCGAGGTCCATGCGCAGCAATCCGATTTGATTTTTGGCTTCAGTCGACAAAGCCTGGTTGTTCAGTTTTGCGACCCATCCAAGTGCTTCGCGAGCGATTGGGACCGCATCGGCAGGGCGATTCTGCAAGACTGCGATTTGGCAAAGCCAATGCGCTGCATCGATGGCCTTCTCATCTTTGCCATCGAGCACTTGCTTAAAGGCTTCCGCAGCTTGCTCATACTTCTTGTCGCGTAGTAGCGTCTGCGCGGTGGCGAGCGATGCGTTTTGTGAATACTTGGACTTCGGGAATTGCGTTGCGAGTTGCTTGTAGGCTTCTGCTGACTTGGCGTAATCACCCGATTTCGCCAAAGCAAAGGCGTATCGAGAGAGGATGTAATCCGCCAAAGGAGCTTTCAAGAACTCTGGGGACTCGACCACCTTTTTGTATCGTTCGACAGCCAGGGCAGGTTTATCAGACTGAAGCGAGATTTCGCCGAGTCGCAGATTCGCATCGCGCACCAAAGGATGTTTGGGGTGATTCGCAATCAAAGCGTCGTAATTCTCACCTGCCAATTTTGGCTGTTTGATCTCTTCGTACGAGAAACCAATCGCGAAAAGTGCTTCGGGAATCCATGGTGATTGCGCCAGTTTCTTGTTCTGCACCAATTGGTTATAGAGTCCGATCGCTTTCTCGGAATTCCCTAACCGCGACTCGGCTTCAGCCGCGTAAAACATCGCTCGATCGATCGAATTGCTATCCGGGTATTTTTCCAAGTAGGCAGCAAGAACTTTGGCACCCTCAGCTAAAGATGCCTTTCGGTTCGCTTCCTCGGTTTGGGAATCTTCAAGTGTCCCTATCTGGACCAAGCACCAACCGAGATTGAGCATCGCTTCCTCTTGCTCTTTGAGGTTTTTGTCCTCAAGAGCTTTGCGGAACGTTGCAACAGCGTTGTTGTAATCTGGGGTCTCTTGTTCTTGGTAGCAGAGCCCAAGGTAATATCGGGCGCTTGAAGCAAGCGGATCGGTTGGGAACTCTTTGATCAACTTCGTCCACTGTTCCATCGCCAACGGGTAAGCACCGTTGTTTTGTGCATTCGCGGCATCGGCAAATAGGGCGCGAGCACGCTCCCTCCGCTTGTCCTCTTCACTGACTTTTTTGGGAGCTGGGGCCGGTGGATTTTTTGCGGCAGCCCCGGCGGGGCCTTGTCCTGCGGGTCGTTGCGTGCCCGGATTCGACCTCGGATTGCCCGTGTTTCCGCGGTTAGCCCCAGGGTTATTCGGTTGAGGTGTCCCAGGACGACCCGTGTTTGGCGGCTGCTGCCGTGTTTGCCCAACGCAACGGCTCGACAAGAGGTCGATCCCGGCGAAGGGAGACTCATCGAATGAAAAGCCCCCGAAGGATGTCATGGAAGCAAGGGTCCAGACAACGAGTTTCCTGCGGTCAGAATTCCGTGGAGAAAATCGATTCATACCCAGCATTCCCTTGATGGTCAGGTCGAAAGTTGGTCTTCAAATTTCCGGACATCGGTAACAACAGATCCATGTAATGTACCGAATTGCCCGTCGCAAGAAAAAGACCCTTTAGAAAAAGGCTTTAAACTTACGATTTCTGCACCAAAAGACTCGAATTGCAAAACCGCGTCTAAAAGTGTCTTTCGGTGCTTCGTCCAACATCGGCACGAAGATAGGGTACACCTCGAAGGAATCTGTAGGGTCGGAATCCTTTACCATCCCAACGCTTATAATCGTTAAGGTTTACCAAGTTCGGTTCGAAAACCGAGCCTGAGGCTCATGAGAGTAGATGGGGGAAGGGCGTGTCTAGAAAAGCCGCCACGTTCACACCAATGGTAACCCGAAGTGTCAACGAGGGATTGGTAACGCGGACGCGTAAACGCACCAATGGTAACGCGGACGTGTAAACGCACCAATGGTAACCCGAAGTGTAAGGGCTTGTTGATTTAATGGTGTTGGATAATTTTTAGAATGGCGCTATGATTCTCCAAATCAAGGAGTTTCATATGGCCGAATTCAAGTCTCCCCCAGAAAACC
>CAIJIZ010000817.1 GCA_903820735.1 uncultured Pirellula sp. | reverse complement strand
CCAGTTTTTTCCAATAGATCTCAGATCCTATCGATTTTGGAGGAATTTGCAATCGCAATCCTGAAATCCCATCGCGGGTAACTTGTCAATTTCTCCGACCCTGTTAATCTTTCATCCGGATAAGCGGATGGTATCTTGTCGAGGGGGCGTCCCTTCTCGAACGCCACAAACCCGGTTGAGAAACTCGCTGAGAATATCGCGGCAAAGAC
Source organism: uncultured Pirellula sp. (assembly GCA_903820735.1). Lineage (GTDB taxonomy): Bacteria > Planctomycetota > Planctomycetia > Pirellulales > Pirellulaceae > JBKCUI01. Next base: position 2,931 of record CAIJIZ010000817.1, on the reverse strand, counting down.
TGCACCTAAAAACGCCGCGTAACCGCTCACCACCAATCTATTAACTCATAAAGCCGTTCCGAATTACCTTGCTGATGAACCCTCCCCCCTCCATGATCGCTTGGATGCAAAGCCTGTCGGATCCGACACGGGCCCGATTGCTGCGCGTCTTGGAGAGGTCGGAATTGTCGGTCGCGGAACTATGTGCAACGTTGCAGTTACCCCAAAGCACCGTTTCAAGGCACTTGAAAGTCCTCGTCGATGATTCTTGGGTCGTCGGACGCCGGGAAGGTGCAAGCAACTGTTACCGGATGAATGGAGCGGGAATGCCGGCTCCTCAAAAGAAGCTGTGGGGGGTCGCAAAGTCCCATTGTTTGCCTGATTCGACATGCGAGCAAGACGAAGCGAGGCTCGACCAGGTCCTAGAGAGTCGCCGGGATCGTTCACAATCGTTCTTTTCTTCGTCGGCTGGCAAGTGGGACCGCATTCGGGCGGAGTTGTTCGGTAACCGTCTCGACGCTTGGGCGCTGGCGGCTTGCGTAAGCCGCTCGGCGGTCGTCGGAGATTTGGGTTGCGGGACCGGGGCGATCAGTCAAACGTTAGCTCCATGGGTGACGAAGGTCATTGCGGTAGATTCGTCACCTTCGATGATTCAAACGGCGAAGAAGCGGTTAAAAGATTGTACGAACGTGGAGTTAAGAAAGGGTGAGTTGACGGCGTTGCCGATCGACGAGCCGGTGCTTGATCATGCCATCCTAGCGTTGGTCTTGCCATATTTGTCGGATCCTGAGCAAGTCTTCCGCGAAGCACATCGAGTTAGCCGACCGGGAGCGAGGTTGGTCGTATTGGATTTACTGGCTCATGATCGCACGGAGTATCGCGATGAGTTGGGGCACATGTGGTTAGGTTTTTCGCAATCGCAGATTTTCGATTGGATGAGTCAGGCGAATTGGGTACCGGAGCATTGGGTTCCGATTCCTCCCGAGCCTGAATCAAAAGGAACACAGGTGTTTGTCGCCACCGCCGTGCATTCAGTGCATGGCAACGCGACAAAAGTAGTTTGAACTTTGAAAGCGTTAAGTTTTTTTCCTTCAACAAAGGGTAGGAATAATTGATGAGTAAGTTAGCAACCAGCAAGTCCTTGGCATCGAGTGACCCGAGCCGTGTACCGTTCAAGGTGCGGGCGTTTGATTTGCTCGAACAGGGCAAGCGAAAAGATGCAGAAGAAATTGCGAGCTTGGGCCGCAAAGAAATTCAGTTGGCAGAAGATGAGATGCCAGGTTTGATGGCGCTTCGCAAGCGATATGGTGCGAGCAAGCCGTTGTCGGGCGCGAAGGTGATGGGGTCGTTGCACATGACCGTCCAGACCGCCGTCTTGATCGAGACCTTGGTCGACCTTGGTGCTGATGTTCGTTGGGTTAGTTGCAACATTTTCTCGACCCAAGACACAGCGGCAGCGGCCGTTGTAGTTGGGCGAGGCGGATCGTTGGATCATCCAGTTGGGACCCCAGTGTACGCTTGGAAGGGCGAGACATTGACCGAATACTGGTGGTGCACGAAGGAAGCGTTGGTATGGCCAGATGGAAGTGGGCCAGATTTGATTGTTGACGATGGTGGCGATGCGACCATGTTGATCCACTTGGGAACGCAGTACGAAGCGGACGGCAAAGTCCCGGACTTCGATCCAGAGACCCAGCCAGAAGAGTTCGGCGTGATCTTGGATTTGTTGCGTAAGGAATTGGTAGTTGCCAAGGGACGTTATACAGCGATGGGCAAAGCCATTCGTGGGGTATCGGAAGAAACCACCACGGGTGTCAAGCGTCTGTATGAGATGACCGCGAAGGGTGAATTGTTGTTCCCAGCGATCAACGTCAACGACTCGGTGACGAAGAGCAAGTTCGACAATTTGTACGGTTGCCGTCACTCGTTGATTGACGGATTGAATCGTGCGTCGGACGTGATGCTTGCGGGCAAGGTCGCGATTGTTTGCGGATATGGTGACGTGGGCAAGGGTTGTTGCCAAGCGTTGCGAGGTCAAGGTTGCCGCGTGATCGTCACCGAAATCGATCCGATTTGTGCATTGCAAGCGACGATGGAAGGCTATGAAGTCAAGACCGTCGAAGACTTTGTTTCCACTGCGGACATTTTCGTCACCGCGACGGGGAACAAGGACATCATCAATGCCGAGCACATGCTCAAGATGAAGGATAAGGCGATTGTTTGCAACATCGGTCACTTCGACAACGAGATCGACATGGCTGGGTTGGAGAAGTTGCAGAAGAGTGGGAAGGCCGAGCGACGCAACATCAAGGCGCAGTTCGACCAATGGTATTTCCATGACACCAAGAAGAGCATCTTGGTTTTGGCTGAAGGCCGTTTGATGAATCTTGGTTGTGCGACGGGTCACCCAAGTTTCGTGATGAGCACCAGTTTCACCAATCAAGTTCTAGCGCAATTGGAATTGTGGCAAGAGCGAGATAGTGGCAAGTACGACAAGCGAGTTTACACGTTGCCCAAGCACTTGGATGAAGAAGTTGCTCGTTTGCACTTGGAGAAGCTTGGTGTCAAGCTTACCAAGCTCAACGATTCCCAGTTAGAGTATCTTGGTGTGAGCGAGCAAGGTCCATTCAAGCCGGATCACTACCGATACTAAGCGAGGGAACACTCTCCCGATTCTATCGGCTACTGGTCTACTAGTTCGTCGATAGAGATTTAACCGATAGAGAATTAACCGATAGAGATTTAACCGATAGACTTCCAAGTTTGATCGATCGATAACAACAGTGCGGCCTTTGGCTGCACTGTTGTTTTTTTATATGGTTCTTACGTAGTGATCATGGGTAGAAGTAGACAACCACCCGTGAGCAATCAACACGGGGTGAGCAATCAACACGGGGTGAGCAATCAACACGGGGTGAGCAATCAACACGGGGTGAGCAAGCAACCACGGGT
>CAIJIZ010000816.1 GCA_903820735.1 uncultured Pirellula sp. | reverse complement strand
CGCGTATAGTGGTCAGCTCGATAAACAAAAGCAAGCGGCAGACATCATGGCAAAGGCCAGTTGGAATTTGCCGAACTTCTTTCGTTTTGAACTCACCCATATCGTGGCTCCGAATACGGCGCATACGATTACCCCAGAAGCTAGACAAGAAATCGAAAGACGCTTGGAATTACTCGATCCAGGTACGGAGTCTCCTGGCATACCTACGAACTTTTCCTTTACCACGACAACCTTGCGCTACAACCGAGCGCATTGGCTTGCCGTCGACGCCCTCAAAGAACATTGGGTCCCTTCGAAAATAAGTGTGAGCGCCAAGCTGACGTCAGAAGAAAAAGGAGAGGGTGTCCAACGGATTGAAATCAACGTGTTTCCTTCGCCTGGTATATCGCAGTTCACCATCGACCTTCCGCCGAGGGTTTGGGAGTTAGCCGACAATATGGGGGTAAGTATTGTTGGAACGAAGCGAGTGTTGCGAGAGGCCGTTGAGGTCGACGTGCAGACCGATGTGGAATTTCGGGTCCGGCGTCGTTCCGATCGTTCGTTGCACGCTACCTTCCGTGACAACGGCACCGAATGGGAGATGGTCTCTCCGATCGAACCTGAATTGCAACCTTTGCGCAAACGACCGGGCTTGCAAGGCCCCATCGACGACGCGTTGATGAGTCCTTTTCTGTTTGTGAAACCGTCGGGTCAAGGTTGGCACAGCGAGACGGATCAATGGGTACAATCGGAATTCGATCGCGCGGTCAAGGAATGGCACCGTCAGATGCGGGGGGACGTGCGGATCAAATCCTCTGAAGAGCTTACCCCGGCCGACCTGCAAAACTACAACCTCATTCTTTGGGGAGATCCGAAAAGCAATCCGACGATTGCCAAAGTTTTAGAGACTTCCATCACGCTAGGAACCGACGCGCAAGGTAAGAGCGAGAGCAAGATGCCTGTGGCTTGGACGGCCGAGTCGGTTTCGATCGGTAAGAATCCACAGCGTAACTCCAAGGGTCACATTCCTGTGTTGGTATATCCAAATCCGCTTTCGCCAAACCGATACGTGGTCTTCAACAGCAGCTTTACCTATCGGGAGTACGACTACTTGAACAATGCAAGGCAGGTCCCGAAGTTGCCTGATTGGGTGGTGATCGATTTAGCAACCCCACCCGATGGGCGTTGGCCTGGGGGGATTGCGGACGCGGATTTCTTCGATGAGTTTTGGCAAGTCCGTCCGCCGCGAGGGCGATGATTTGCGGAGGAATTACGTGCATTGCTTCCCGGGAAAGGTTTCGGGCGAGCGATTGACATTCTGGAGATGATAGCTTCGAAGACAGAGGACAAGCAGATTTACGACCAGCGAGAGAAAGCATTGAGGGACTACGAATGGGCACTGAGCGGCGCTTTGAGTGAAGGTCGCGAGGAAGGGAAGATTGAAGGGTATGAGGTTGGAAAGCTTGCGTGAGGTGGTGCCGTTTTTTGGGGCCACGCAACGCGTTGCAATCACGCATGCGGAACCGATAAGGCACGAAGAGACCTCGTTGCCCGGTCGCATTGGGAGCTTATTCTTTTTCGACGTGGAATGTCGTCATCGATTTGACGATAGAGTAGTCGTCGGGAAATGTGTGGAAGGCTTGGATGAGAAGCTGACGTTCTCGAGTTTCGATATGGATGAAGCTGATTGCTCCGAAGGGCATTCTGCCGCTTGAGTCAAACGAGTGGATCATTTCGTCGGGTGAGACGCACGATTGCAGTTGGTTTTGGAGCATCCAGAACATTTCGGCAGAAAAGTGTTCGAGCTCGAATTGCGAGCGGTAGCGCAAGCCGCGTTTCCCTTCGAGTTCATCGGAGGATCGTCCGCGAAGTGGCAAGGAGAGGAGTTTGCGTTGTTGTGGGAGAGATTGCTGCTTGGAGCCGACGACTTCGGAAAGTGTAGCTCCGCGCGAGCCGGTGAAGGAGATCAGGTGTCCATCGCTGGTGATATCGATTCGGGCTCGGTAGTGTGTTTTTTGAATTGTTCGTGATTGGCAACTCAGAACCAATTCCGGGTGAATCGATCTGCCGAAGACACTGAAGACATGTTGCGATACCGTAGGTCGAATCGAAAGCACGGGATATTCTCTTGAGTGTCGCGAGGAGAAAAGTTTGGGGAAATCGAAACGAGCGTGGTTATGATTCGATCGTGCCGAGGTTGGGATTATAACGGGTGGAGCGCATCGCAACCAAGGTCAACTTAGGTTGAACTGAAACTCTTCGAGAAATGCGTAAAAATCATCAACTGGGTGTTGACATTCAGATAGTTCGACCCACTTTACAGGGGACGCCCTTTGAATGGCGTTTGCACTTGAATGCAACGCGAAGAGGGGAACTTGCACTGCAACCAAAAAAGCATGGCATGAACAGACAGTTTCCGTCGGTCTGCTGTGGGGTGCGGGACACCGGGTAGCGAGCATTGACGTGGTTAGCGAACAGTGACACGGGTAGCGAACAGAGTTACCTAGAAGGTTTTTTAGCAGATGTCTGAGCCATGCAAGTCAACGATTCGAGGACGATCATGCACATTGTAATGGCGACATCGGAAGCGATTCCGTTTGCCAAGACGGGTGGGTTGGCCGATGTGGTAGGCACTTTGCCGATGGAGCTAGTAAAGCTTGGACATCATTGTTCGGTGTTCCTGCCGGCGTATGCTTGTGTCAAAGAAGTACTACAGGCTGGCCGCTTGGAGAATCGGCATTGGAATCTCAGCGAGGGGGTAGCTGAAGTAACGATAGATCATGCCGGAATGGCTTGCACGGCGAAGATTCATCGAGTTCGATTGGATCCGCATGGCGTTGATTTTTATTTGGTCGATCAGCCGATGTTCTTCGATCGCGAAGGGCTGTATGGGGACTCTTCGGGAACTTTTGGGGACAACTCTGGGCGTTTCTGTTTCTTTTCGCGGGTGGTGGTCGAAGCGATCGAAAAGCTTGGGTTGGCGATCGATATCATTCATTGCCACGATTGGCAAACCGGTTTGATACCTGCTTATCATCGAACGAGGACGCAGAACTGGAATTGGTACCACCATGCAGCATCGGTAATGACTATTCATAACATGGCTTACCAAGGTCGATTTTGGGGGCCGGACATGGCATTGACGGGACTCGATGGACGCTATTTCAACTGGCAGCAGATGGAGTTCTTCGGTGATTTGAATCTGCTGAAAACAGGGTTGGTTTTTTCTGACATGCTCACGACGGTTAGCCCGACGTATGCCAAAGAGATTCAGACCCCGGCTTCTGGGTGCGGGCTCGATGGGGTATTAAGAGCGCGTGCTGATCGTTTGATCGGGATCGTCAATGGAGTCGATTACGGCGTATGGGATCCGAGTGTCGACGAGCATTTGACAATGAAGTACACCGTTGAGAATTGGCGGGAGGGGAAGGGGGTTTGCAAGCGACAATTGCAAGAATCCCTTGGATTGCCGATGCGACCCGACGTGCCCATGATCGGCATCATCAGTCGCTTTGCCGAGCAGAAGGGCTGGGATTTGATCATCCAGTTGATGCATTGGTGGATCGATCATCAAGATGTTCAGTGGGTGATTCTAGGTAGCGGCGAGGAGCGGTACAGCACACCGCTTTCCCAGTTGCGAGCGCGTCGGCCCGACCGAATTGCAATGCAGTCCCGTTTCTCCGACTCCCTTGCGCACCGGATTGAAGCTGCCGCAGATTTGTTTTTGATGCCAAGCCAATACGAACCTTGTGGTCTAAACCAGCTTTATTCGCTTCGTTACGGCACGCTGCCGGTCGTCCGGGCTACTGGCGGACTGGCCGACACGATTGTCGATGCGACTGTAGATCGCATATCGGAAAGAACTGCAACGGGTTTCTCGTTTGTGGAATATTCCCCTGAGGCTTTAGCCGATTCGACGCTGCGGGCTTTGACGATTTTCCGGGAATCCACCGATAAGTGGGGGGGGATTGTCGAAACTGGCATGCGTCAGGATTGGTCATGGAAGCGAAGTGCCGAAGCGATGCTGGGTGTCTACCGCAGGGCGCGCGAATTTGCAGCCATGGAAGGACGACTGTAGAATAAGTTCGTAGATTCGTACGCCAAGGCAGTACGATCGAATGTACTATAAGCAGGTAATGCAAGCCGCCGGCGCTCCTCTTCCGCCGCTTGTTGCCCAGTATCGGTTCTTACATCGGTGTTCCTACACCCTATGTACGTGTCCCGTCGTTTGGGTGCTCGGGGGCAGCTTGGCTTATTGAATGAGCTACATTCGCCAATGCTTGGGCTCACATACAACAACGGAAGCAGGAGCGGACTTTCGATGAATCAGATGCGGTATGATTGGCTCAGCGATCGCTGGGTGATCTTTGCTCCCAACCGACTCTCGCGACCAGACGACTTCGCGACTCCTTTGCAAGCATCGCCGGCGGTTTCAACGGCACCATGTCCTTTTTGTCGGGGGTATGAAAAGCAAACCCCGAATCCAACGCTCGTCTTGCGTCCGGCGGGAGCCGATCCTTCGAGCGAAGAGTGGTTGGTACGTGTGGTTCCCAACAAGTTCCCGGCGGTAACTCATACTGACCATCATTGCAGCGATGAGCACGATTGTTCGGGAGACAATCAGTGCAGCGGTCACCACCAGTACAGTAGCCAATCCCGGCACAGCGGAGAATCGCAGCGCAGCGAGTTGGCGCGAGTGGGGTTAGGGTTGGCTGGTGTTGGTGAAGCCTTCGCTAGCATAGCTCCAGGGTTGGTCGAGCCGAGTGCGAAGCATTCTCCAGAGAATCTTTTTCTCAAGCGTCAAACGTCTGGAGCTCATGAAGTGTTCATCGAGTCCCCCAATCATGTCAGCAGTATCACCGCGTTACCTGTCGATCACGTAGCGCTCATTTACCAAGCTTACCAAGAACGATTGTTAGCTTATCGCAGACTCGGGACGATGCGGTACGGAGTTGTTTTCAAGAATTACGGAATGGATGCAGGAGCGTCGCTGCTTCATACGCACAGTCAGTTGATCTGTACCGATTTTCTTCCTAGTGATGTAAGCAAAGTCCAGAGGCGTATGCAGCAGTACATGGAGGAGCACCGTCGCTGTTACGTTTGCGATGTTATCGAGCAAGAAATACAGAACCAGGAAAGGATTGTTTCACAGAGCGAGCATTTCGTCGCGTTGTGTCCTTTTGCATCGAGGCTGCCTTACAGTGTTTCGATCGTGCCCAAGCGTCATCAGAGCCAATTTGAGGCGAGTTCGCAGGAATTGCGAGACGATCTTGCAAGGATAACCATGCGAGTCTTAAGTGCGATCGAAACCGAGCATCCGCGGGCCGCTTACAACACCATTTTGCAGACCGCACCCTTTGATCTGGCTTCGCAAAATATCTTCCATTGGCGGATGAAAATTATCCCCAGGTTGTGCAAAGTCGCCGGGTTCGAATGGAGCTCGGATTGCTTTATCAACACGGTAACGCCTGAGGAAGCGGCCCGCCGGTTGCGAGCTCGCTGTGAGGCTTGTGCCCCTTGTCCGGTGCCCGTTCTTGGCGAAATCGGCAAACCTGTGTATAAAACAACCCTCGCAGATCGCGATTCGACCTCAATTTCTTCTTTGTCCGAAAGGTCCCGCAATGGCGGAATCCAGTAAAAAACCGGAACGAGCTGCCCCGGAAAGCACCTCCAAAGGGGACGATGTATTTAATATCGAACGCATCAGCCGATTGATCGAACTGATGAAAGAACACAATCTCGGCGAAATCGATCTTCGCCAAGAAGGCCAGCGTATTCGGCTTTGCGGAGTAGGACATGGCTTGCCTTTCATGCAAGCCCCGATGTTTGCCCAAGGGGCGATGCCTGTGGCTGGGCCTGCACAGGTTGCCCAAGCTCCAGTCGCGACGCCTGCCGCTCCTGCTGCTCCAGCGGCCGATGCGGATGGTCCGCATATCGCTATCATCCGCTCACCGATGGTCGGGACTTTCTATTCGAAACCTAATCCGACGTCGAAAGACTTCGTGGAAGTCGGCTCGAACATTCAAAGCGACACCGTCATTTGCATCATCGAAGCGATGAAGGTCTTCAACGAAATTCCTGCCGAAACACGCGGAAAAGTAGTTCAGGTCCTTGCGCGAAACGAGGAAGCTGTCGATGTGGGCAAACCCCTCTTCAAAATCGATACTCGAGGTTAACGGCTCTCTATGTTCAGTCGCGTTCTGATCGCTAATCGTGGCGAAATCGCTTTGCGCGTTATCCGCGCCTGTAAGGAACTTGGGATCGAAACCGTCGCTATTTTCAGCGAAGCCGATCGCGGTTCCCAATACTTGGATTTGGCAGACCAAGCTTTTTGCGTCGGCTCCGCGAAATCGATGGATAGCTACTTGCGAATCGATCGCGTGATCGCTGCTGCTGAACTTGGCAAAGCCGACGCGATTCACCCTGGATACGGTTTTCTTGCCGAAAACGCTCACTTCAACGAAGTCTGCCGCAGTTGTAACTTCGAATTCATCGGCCCATCCCCCGATGCGATGGAGAAACTCGGCGATAAAAATACCGCTCGCGAAATGGCTATCGCTGCCAAAGTGCCCGTCGTACCCGGAAGCGATGGGCTGATCGAAAGTGAAGAAGACGCGATCAACGCGGCTCGCAAGATCGGTTACCCTGTATTGATCAAGGCCACGGCGGGTGGCGGTGGAAAAGGGATGCGCGTCGCTGCTGACGAATCATCGTTGCAAGCCGCTGTTGTTCAAGCCCAGACAGAAGCGAAAGCGGCGTTCGGAAATCCCGGCGTTTACTTGGAAAAGTACATCGATCGACCAAGGCACGTCGAAGTCCAAATCATTGCAGACCAGCACGGAAACGTCGTTCATCTTCATGAACGCGACTGCTCCGTTCAACGTCGCCATCAAAAACTTATCGAAGAAAGCCCATCGCCTCGGCTACCGGAATCAACTCGCAAAGCGATGTGCGATGCGGCCGTGCGGATGGTTCGGCAAGCCAACTACTACAATGCTGCAACGGTTGAATTCATCGTCGATCAGCAAGACAATTTCTACTTTATCGAAGTCAATGCGCGGATCCAAGTCGAGCATCCGGTGAGCGAAATGGTCTCCGGGATCGACTTGATTAAGACTCAAATCCTTGTGGCTGCCGGAGAGAAACTTAGTTTTACTCAACAGGATATCAAGCCACGCGGTGCCGCGATCGAATGCCGGATCAACGCCGAAGACCCCGATCGGAATTTTCAGCCTTGTCCAGGCAAAATTCAGACGATGTACCTGCCGGGTGGCTTTGGTGTGCGGGTCGACTCCCATGCTCACGCAGGTTATTCCGTGCCACCTCACTACGATTCGATGATCGCTAAGCTGATCGTTCATCGCTCGACGCGTGAAGAAGCGATCGAGACGATGCAAAGGGCTTTAAGCGAGCTTCGTATCACAGGGATCAAAACCACGGCAGCTTTTCATAAAACGGTTTTGGCGCAACAAGAGTTCGTCGATGGTACCGTCGACACCAAATGGGTTGAACGAGTCTTGTTACCGCGACTTCAATCGCCCTGATTCATCAATCGCCCTGATTCGCTCCGCATCTGGATTTTTGTAGGCCGAGGTGCCTGCATATGAGTATCGTCACGCTAGCTCTTGCAGTCGCACTCGTTGCGTGGCTCTACTCTTCGGTGGGGCATGCAGGTGCTTCAGGCTATATCGCGGTGATGACCCTTGCAGGCTTAGCACCCGCCGAAATAAAACCGATCGCTCTATTTCTAAACATCCTTGTCGCTTCCATCGCTTCGGTGCAATTCTACCGGGGTGGGCATTTCTCTTGGAAGTTGTTTTGGCCGTTTGCTTTGTTGGCAACGCCGTTTGCTTTTATCGGCGGTGCGACGCAGATTCCCATCGATGTGTTCTCCAAGATTCTGGGGATTGTGCTTGGCGTTTCAGCATTGTGGCTTTTTAAACCGATTTCAGAAGGTGAAAAGATTCAAAAGCCAAGTACTGTGGCGGCGATGGGGCTAGGGGCAGGGATTGGGCTTTTGAGTGGATTGACGGGGACTGGTGGGGGAATTTATCTCACACCATTGCTACTTTGGATGAGGTGGGCGACGACCAAGACTGCTTCTTCGGTTTCTGCCGTATTCATCTTGTTGAATTCCGTCGCTGGATTCGCAGGGGTGCTGTCGAATCAAGCTCGCATTCCCAATCATGCGTACCTTTTGGCGGTTGCAGTGATCGTCGGCGGCTTTTTCGGAGCGACTTTGGGTAGCTTTCGTTTACCTATCCGAGCCGCTCGTGTTCTTTTAGCGATTGTGATGTGTATCGCCAGTATCAAGCTACTTACTACTTGAGGTTAATGTGTGGAAGTTGGCTTAGGATATTCTCGGCGCAGTACGAGACCGCTTTCGCGTCTACCGCTGGAGCGGTCGGGGGGTTCGCACAAGGGATTGTCGACGAGTTGCATTCGATGGCGAAGATGCACACTGAGTCAGGGGTAAGCCCGAGTGTATCAGCGATCTGCAGCGTTTCGATAAGTCCGAATCCGTGCGAGGAGCCTTTGGGGTTCGGGTTTGCAAGAGCGTGAAGTGAATCGGTTTGGGTCGGCCAGTCCCAGCGATGGATCCATGGAGAATGGTTTTGAGGTATTGGTTCATATGCGGCAGCGTGGTTGCAAGTGTATGTGTTGATGCACGCATCGATAAGGATCCAAAGGGTTTTTCTTGATGTTGGTTGGTCGAGATTGGAGGGTAGCACGTGATTGAGAAGATCGGAGGGAGTGTTGAGTTTATAGAGTTCGGTGGGTATCCGAGTTGGGGATGAGGGTAGCAATTCTTCGATGGCATCGATGATTTGCCAACCGATTTGGTCGAAGCCATGGGGGGATCAGAAGCCGAAGAAGATTGTTTTTTGGGGTTCGGATGGTTGGTTCATCTACGGTGGATATGAACTTTCATGAAGTGTGTTGAGCAACTGATGCACGGGTCGTAGTTTCGAACGAGTTGCTCGCAGTATTTCGCAATAGAAATGTCTTGTTCTGAATGGATTTGCGAGAGGAGGGTTCGCAAGTCGGCTTCGATTTGCGCTTGGTTCTGTGAGGTTGGAGGAACGATTTTCGCGAATGAAACTAGGCCGAGATCATCGAATTCGTAGCGGTGGAAAATCAATCCTCGAGGGGCTTCGGTCGCGCTGTAGCCGACTCCTGATCGCAGTGTGAAATCGACTTTAGGATTTCTTGTTTGGTGTATTGTTCTCAAAATGCGAAGTGCTTCTTCGAAGGCAAAGACAACTTCAATAGCGCGAGCAAGGATACTGTGGTAGGGGTTTCTTTGGGATGTGTCGAGTCGAAGCGTATCAGCGAGTTTGCGTGCGATTGGCGAGAGGTTATGCCGGTTGTTATGAAGTCTAGCGAGAGGTCCGACGAAGTAATTCGAGTCGTTTTGAGGTGGCGTAGTTGCCGGTGCGCTGGTGAGTGAGTTGGGGTGGATACGACGCGACTGCAATGCGGTCGAGTGTGGGACTTGGACTTCGCGAAAGTTCGATTCATAGTCTTTGATTGCGATCTTGGAATTTGCAGCTGCGTTAGGGGAATCAGTGGCAATGTAGCCGTCTTCGATAGGGTAGTGTTCGGGGTGAGAGAGCGAGACGAAATCGTATGGAAAAGATTGGTCGCGGAAGGGTAGGGTAGAGATCCAATGAGAAGTATCGACGGCCCAATTGAGGCCTTGTTCGAGTGCCGGAATCATTGCCGACAGGTCGCTGTTGTTTGGGAGTCTATAGAACCCGCCGATCGCGATATTGATGGGGTGGATCGCGCGTCCGCCGAGGACTTCGAGAATACGGTTTCCGAGTTGTTTGAGTTTTAATCCGCGTTGGACTTCGAGGGGGAATTTTTTCGCCAGGTCGACTGCGCTGTGGCAATCAAAGAAGTCAGGGGCGTGAAGGAGGTGGATGTGCAGGACGTGGCTTTCGATCCATTCAGCGCAGTAAATCAGGCGTCGAAGAGCAGCGAGTTCGTAAGGAAGTCTTACACCGAGAGCTTGTTCGATGGCTTGTGCGGCTGTGACTTGGTAAGCGATTGGGCAGATGCCACAGATACGTGAGGTGATGTCAGCGACCTCGTGAATGCTACGGCCTTTCAGGAGGGCTTCGAAAAACCTCGGGGGTTCGTAGATATTGAGTTCGACACGGTGGACCGAGGGCCCGTGGAATTCGATGTTCAGTGCTCCTTCTCCTTCGACGCGCGTAAGGATCGGAACGCGAATGCAACGCGTCGCCGTTCCATCCGGCGCGTTGGGGTTATTAGCCTCTTTGGGATCATTAGCATGGGGCGTGCTATCAGGAGTTGTGGGTTTGTTCGTCATTGCGTTGAGTTTCGAGTGTGGCGTTGAGGTTAGTCGGTGGTTGGCTTTGTTTTGAGAGTTGCCACAAGCGGATGCTCTCGTCGCGGAAGGGAGGTGAAGCGGCGTGGAAGGATTGCAACAAGAGCGAGGCTTGAGCGGGGTCGAGGTTCGGTTCGAGGATTGACTTCGATAGGGAAGACATGTTTGGGCTGGTGCTTGGTCCAAAGCAAGCGTAGCAACCGCGATCAAATGCTGGGCAAATAGCGCCACATCCGGCTTGAGTTACCGGGCCGAGGCACGGAATTTTTTGGGTGACGACGACGCAGACGTTACCCCGTCGTTTGCAAGGTTGGCAGACCGATTCGGAGGACGTTTTCGGTCGGCGTCCTGAAGCGAAGGCGAGGATGACTTCGAGGAGTTGTCGTTTGTCGACGGGGCAGCCGCGGAGTTCGAAGTCGACTTGGACGTGCAGAGCGATGGGTGTTGATTCGGCCAGTGAGTTGATGAAGGAAGGTTGGGCGTAGACGGTGCGTTTGAAATCTTCATGGAGTCCGAAATTTCGAAGGGCTTGGATTCCTCCTGCCGTAGCGCAAGCGCCGATGGTGATCAAGTTTCGACTGTTTGTTCGGAGTTGACGAATTCGGTGTGAGTCTTCTTCTGTACAAATGGAGCCTTCGACGATTGCGATATCGTAGGGGCCTTCTTGCAAGTCGCTGGAGGCTTCTGCGAAATGTGCGAATTCGACTCGGTCTGCGATCGCTAAGAGTTCGTCTTCGCAATCTAGGAGGGTTAACTGGCATCCGTCGCACGAAGCGAATTTGACGACAGCGATACGTGGGCGTGGTTTGATCATGGTACGTTGGTTGTATACGTTGGTTGTAAGAGTGTAGCTGCGGTACGCGAGAATGAGTGTGCGACGGGTTGTGGGTAAGTTCATCGGTTAGAGATCTTTGATGTTCAGGAAAGGTTCAGCTAGGTCGTAGCGTAGGACTGGGCCATCTTTGCATAGGAAGAAAGGTCCCCACTGGCAGTGACCGCAGTAACCGACACCGCATTGCATGTTGCGTTCCATGGAGATCCAGATAGAGTTCGGGGCGATGCCGAGTTTCAGTGCGCTTCGAGCGCTGTGGTGCATCATGATTTCCGGGCCACAGATAAGCACGCGGGTATTTGCGGGTTTGAAGGAGGGGTAGAGGGATCGGGAGAGGCGGCGATCGAGCAGTAGCGTCACAGGCCCGATTGCTTGGCTCCAAGTATTCGAATCGCTTGATT
>CAIJIZ010000815.1 GCA_903820735.1 uncultured Pirellula sp. | reverse complement strand
TTATGGTCCGCTACCCATGCCCTTGCTGCAATGGTAGAGGATATGCAGAAGAACTACTCCAAGTCGATCAAGGACTATGCGCGTGCTATTTCGCTTGGGGAAGACGACATTCGAATTTTTGAGCGATTAGCCGAGTTGTATATGGGTCAAGGGATGATTGCGGAAGCATCTTCTTTGATTGACCGTCTAGGTGAACGGACAAATCGCTCTCAGAGACTCTCATCCCTTTCGATTGGATTGGCGGGTAAGAATCAGTCCGACATGCTCAATGTCGCACGGGCTGGTACATTGGCTCGTCCGAAGGATCCGATGGCGTGGGTTTGGTACGGTCAAATCCTTGAGCTCTCCTCCCGAGGCATTCCTCTGGATTTGCGAGAGGCTGAATTATCGAAAGCCGAAGATGCGATGCTTCGCGGCAGGGATTTGGCAGAAGAGAAATCCGTCGCTGTGTTCAATGCATTGTTTGGTTTTTATTATTTGACCAAGCAGACCGACAAGGTTGAGCAATCGATCGAGTCGCTCAAGAACAGTCAGGTTGAGAATACGGAGAAATGGGTGGCTGTATCCCAGATCTATCAAGTAATGGATCGAATTCCTGAGGCTGAGCGCGCGTTGCTGCAAGCAAAAGGAACCGCAAAGGATCCGATTGAAATCGATTTGAAGCTCGCAGGGTTGTTGCTTGCTCAAGGAAAACAGGACGAAGCGATCGATGCGTATGAGCGATTGTGGAAAGGGGCACCGGATAACTCCGAGGTTCGAAGGGCATATGTAACTTTGCTTGCTACCCGGGGCCAGGACAAGGATTGGGAATTGATTCAATCTATTTACCAATCCAACTCCTCTGCGGATACACCCGATGATCGTCGATTGAGGGCTGAACTTTTCGCGCAGCGAGGCACTCAGAGAGACTTGGCACAAGCTCAATTTCTACTTGAGGGCTTGGTTGAAGATCCGTTGAACCGAACTCAGGAAGACCGATTTCGGCTGGCTTCTGTATACATGCGTAACGCAAATCTAATCGCTGCTCAGATAGCAGATGATCCACAAATTGACAAACTGATGATCGCTGCGGAGCGAAATCTCAAAGCTGCCTGTCAAGGTGCTCAAACGCCGCCGGAATACCTTTACGGATACGCCGACTTCTTGATCGAGCGAGAGAAAATCGGTGATGCGAGCGCGATTGCGGATCGAATGGAATTGGTAGCTCCTGAAGGCTTTTCGACCGTTCTTTTAAGAAGTCGCTTGCTGAGGCTTTCTGGGAAATCGGAACTGGCAATTCAGAAGATTTTGACCTGGAAAGAAAGTCAGGTTTCTAGGTTAGGGGCCAATCCAGATCGAACCCAAGTTGCCAAGGTATTGGTGCAGGCGGGGCAGGCCCTTAATGAACTTGGTGCAAGTCTCGAATCGGAAGCATTGCTAAGAGAAGCTTTTGAGTTGGACGTACGAGCGGGTATCGATTACGTAAGAGGCTTGGCAAGATCCGACGATCCTGTAGCTCGTCAAAATGCCATTCGGTTTTTGATGGATAGGGTTAAGCGGGATCAGTCTCCAGAAGTCGCGAAGTTGCTAGCGGGAATCCTCTCTGTCGGTAAACAACCGCTCGAATTGGTACAAGAGGCGAGTGAAATACTTGAGTCCGTCGAGTCAGCAACTTCTACGGACGGAGAATTGCTGTTGGCTATGGCCGACATGTGGTTGGCGCAGAACAAAGCGGAGAAAGCAGTTCAAGCGTACCGGCGAATTGTGGAACTTCGGCCCAACGATGTTGTCGCACTGAATAACTTGGCCAACCTTTTAGCTGAAATGCCAGGGCAGACCGAGGAAGCCCTTGGGTTTATTGAACGTGCGATTAGCATCTCTGGTCGACAGCCATTGTTGCTCGATACCAAGGGTGTGATTTTGCTTTTGGCGAATCGACCTGCGGAAGCTGTTCCGATATTGGAAATCGCTGCATCAGGTTCCCAAGACCCCCGGTTAGTATTTCATTTGTATATCGCACTGAAGCGATCCGGTAGAGATCAAGAAGCTTCTCGATTGAGGGACCGTATTGATCCAGATCAATTGCGAAAAACGCTTTTGACTCCGGATGATCAAAGAGAACTAGAAATCTACGTAAACGAGTCGATCTAGACGTTGTTGAACCCAACAGGCTGATAAAGGGCACGAAAAATGTCGAACGAAGAACAAACCAATCCAGTAGATGGCGAGCAACCCAAGACATTCATGCATCCGTCCTCTCCGCGGATGTCCAAGATTGATGCGACGGTCGTCGGTGGATCGATGGTGATCGGCGCAAAGCCACAAGAGGGAGAAGAAAACATCAAGGGGCCGGTAGCCGGAGCAAAGGAATTAAACCGATGGTGGTTGGGCGTCTTGACCGCGCTTGCATTGGTGATCTCTGGAGGTGTGTTACACGGTCAATGGTCGAATCGTTGGGGAGTCAAGCAAGACAACATTGCATTAGGCAATAAGCTTCGAACAATCCCAATGGAGATCGGAGATTGGTACTGCCAAGAGGAGGTTCAACTCGATGAAGATGTTGAGAAGCTTCTTGAGGTTAATGAGACGAAAGGGTACATCAGTCGCGTCTACACGCATCGTTCGACCGGTGAGGCTGTCAACGTGTTTGTGATCTATGGTCCCAAAGGTCCAGTTGCGGTGCATACGCCGGAAGTTTGCTACAGTGCCCGGGCTGTGAATCAAACCTCATCACGAGAAGCGGTCGGATTTGATCTCGATGGGGAGCCCGGAGAACTTTGGAAACTCGCTTTTGAAACCAATACCTTCGATAAACGAAAAATGAGCGTTTACTACGGTTGGTCCGACGGCGGGGCTTGGACCGCTGCGAAGAACCCACGATTTTGGCGGACAGATTACTTGTACAAAATCCAGACCGCATGTCAGTCTAGCGGAAACAAAGAGGATTCTACGGACGAGTTCTTCAAGGTTTTCTTGCCTGAAGTGCGAAAGCAGATGCGAGAAAAGAGCTAGTATTTGGATCAGCGAATCTCTCTGGATTTTTCTAGGGAATTCTGCGAGGATCGAAGTAGCAATTGGGATTTCGAAATTCTCGGATGTTCTGGTTCTCCGAGAATTCCTGTCGGCTCCTTCGGTGGACGATTCATGAAAGCCTTGGTTTTCGAACCGCAGTTTGTTGGTCATAACCTTGCTTATGCACGGCATGTAATCGAGGCTCTTTCCCAAGTCGGGGTCGAGAGCATCTTTTTGACCAGTCGACAAGCGTTGGATTCCGAAGAGTACCGAACTCATTTAGGGACTCTGAGTTGCGAATTTACAGTTGAAGCTTCGGACGTATTCGAGTCCAAGAAGTCGTCGCGAGGAGTAAGGGTTCAAGGTCCACGGGGTTTGTACTCCACGATGCGGGCGCTGCTAGACGGGCTCAAAGAGTACGAACCAGAGCATGTGTATGTGCCTTTTGGCAATGCGTTGGCATATTCTTTAGGGGTCCCAAACCCGGTGAGTCGCTTGATCCGCTCCCGTGGGATTGAGATAGAAGCGATCCTGCTTTTTGGAAAGTACTCCTATCCTCATTCCGACTGGTCATCTCGTTGGAAACAAGAGCTGGCCCTCAGAATGCTAGAACTTGGGCCCTGGACACGGATTCACCATATCTTGCCTCACGCCGTCCGCGTGATGTCTCAGCATTCCGCCAAACTTGAACAGATCACAGGGTTGCTTCCCGATCCGATTGAAACCCCAGTACGCTTTGAGCGAACTTCAGCTTGCAGACGTTTAGGATTGAATCCCGACCATCGTTACCTTTCGTTGCTAGGTGTAATTGATCGTCGAAAGGGAATCCATGATTTACTTGCTGCCATTAGGTGTGTGGAGTCCCAACTCCCTGAGAACGTTAGATTTTTGATTGCTGGTAGGTGTGCGGCTGATGTTCGTTCGGTTTTTCAAGGGGAATACAAGGACTTTGTTGATAGGGAACGCATTGTTATTCGAGATCAGCATTTAAGCCATGAGGAATTGTGGGCGGCTTGCTATGCATCAACGATGATGCTGTTGCCATATCCCGAGCATCAATACTCAGCAAGTATTCTGATCCGCGCAGCGGCGGCGGATGTACCGGTGGTTTGCAATGCGATTGGTTGGATGCAGGAGACAACGCAACGGTTTAACTTGGGCTGGACATGTAACACTCGCAATCCAGCGGAGTTTGGACAAGTACTTGTCGAGACCGTCAGTGCCTGCGATAAGCATCTGGGCAGCCAAGGTGCACAAGATTTTGTTTCCTTCCATTCCCTGGATAACTTTAGAGCGAGAATTACGCAGCGAATCCGTCAAAGAATTTCAGGACTGTCCAAGCTTGCCAATGTCGTTAAGTCGGCTTGATAGCACCAAGTAATGTCTGGATGCTTAAGGAGTTGCATCGCCGATCAAATCTGGTTCGATGACTCTTTTTTGTTTCCATCCACCCTGAAGGTAGCGCGTGGTAAAGAAGATTGCAAGTACGATGACCCAGATACTGATGACGCTCCACCAGTAATACAGTCCGTCCCACCCGAGTAGTAGATGCCCGAGTACAGCCAATCCAACGGTTCCAATACCCGCTACTGCATGGCCTAGCAACACCATCATGGTGTCCCCGGCTCCTTTCAAAACGCCAGCGAAAATCACTTGGAATGCATCGAATACGCAGTATGCGGCGATGAAGTACAGGAGCGGTTTGAGTTGCGGACGAATCGCTTCGAATCGTTCAGGATCGTTTCCGATCGCATAAATGTTCATCACATATTCTGGAAATAGTCCATACAGAACTGCGAAAACACTGCTATATGCGATCCCGATGATCAACGCGGCTTGGATGACCCGATGTGCTCGGTCGACTTGTTGCTGCACAAGGTACTTTCCAACCAGTACGCCGACGGCGATGCCCAGGCCGATCAATGGGATAAATGCCAGGACATTGACTCCGAGTGCAAGAGTCGTTGCTGCCGCTGCTTGCTCTCCAAGATTTCCAACAATCATCATGATGATCGCAAAACTCCATGCTTCGGCGACCACAGAGACTCCTGCGGGCCAACCGTAATGAAGGAGTCTCTGCATCAAAGTCCTATCAAACGTCAGTACGCTCGAGGCTCGTGCGTGAACAATTGACTCACTTGGCCAAGGTCCAAATTTACCGCGACGGATAAATACTACAGCGAAGACGACCAACAGGACACATTTAAGAATGAGCGAAATGCTCGATGCCAATGCTGCACCTTGAACCCCTAATTCCGGCGCTCCTAGGTTGCCAAAGATTAATGCGTAATCAAGGACGACATTCGTAAGGGTTGCAAGCCCATCGCAGTACAGTAGTACAATCGCTCTGCCTCCTCCTGCAAAGAGTCCTACTAGGGCGGAAGCTAGGATGGTAGCGCAGGCACCCGGTACGAGCCCCAGAAAGAAATCGTATTCGTATTTAGCTAAACCTTCGGCATGTCCGAACGCACGAAAAAGCCAGTAAGAGTAAAGCCCCAAAGCTATTAATAAAGGCATGAGTGCAATGGCCAGTAAGCATCCTTGCCAAACAACATGCAGTGCTTTATCCAATCTTCGAACCCCGAGATACTGCGCGACAAAAGTGCTTGTATAACCGCAGATTCCAACCGGCATGCATGTGACGGACCAGAATAGAGTGCCGGCAGACATCGCGGCTGCGGCCGCGGCATCGGAGTATTGGAACAAAAACAATCGGTCGATAAAAAGGGTAATCGAGAACAGGCCTGTGGAGAGCATCAGCGGCCAAGCGGTCTGAAGCAGTTCAGCGCAGTCTTGCAGGCGGGTGGAGTTTTGCACGTTAAGTGGTTCTAACTATTTAGCCTTGGAATTGATTGTTGGGGACTCGAAGGCCTTGCCAGTTTTGGCGATAAAAACATCCTCGAGACTAGGTCTTCCAATAGTCACGCTACTACATCGTTCCGATAGTTCGCGATACAGATCCGTTAAAGCGATATTCCTATCGTTGAGAATGAAGCGTAAAGAGTTCCCTACTTGGGTTCCTCGAACACTCAGGTGCGACTCCATCCAGGGAAGGACCTCCTCGGGGCGGTCAGCGACGACTTGAAGCACTGTTTGTCCTGTTTGGATTCGAAGGTTCTCCGGGGAATCCCAAGCTGCTAATCGTCCTTCATCGAGAATCGCTACACGGTCGCATTTGTCGGCTTCATCGATTAAGTGAGTGGTGAGTAAAACGGTCGTTCCATGCTCGCGGCGCAATCGCTCAATTGCTTGCCATAGCTCAAGCCGCGAAGTTGGGTCTAAACCGGTAGAGGGTTCATCGAGCAACAGCAATTGAGGATCGTGAAGTAGTCCTTTAACTAACTCGACGCGTCGCTTTAAACCCCCAGACAATTTCTCTATTCGAGTGTGCAAATGCTCGTCGATCCGAAACAGCTTCGAGAGCTCCGAAATCTTGCGCTGAAGTTTTGAACCACGAACCCCAAGCAATGCACCTTGAAACGCAATGTTCTCAAAAGATGTTAACTTCCGATCCAAGCTTGGGGATTGAAAGACAACGCCGATAAGCTTTCGGATATCAGCAAGCTCTTTGCTTACGTCCTTGCCACAGATTCGGATGACTCCTTCTTGGATCGGGACCAAGGTTGAGAGCAATCGGAAAAATGTTGACTTACCGCTGCCGTTGGGGCCCAGGAGCCCGACAATGGATTTCGCAGTGATCGCTAGGGATAGTTTGTCGAGCGCAAGGCGATCACCGTAGCGATGCGATACCTCGAATGCTTCGATCGCATCTTGCATTAGAGCAAGCCCCAGCGAAGAACAACCAAGAGGAAAATCGCTGGCAAGAAGAGTAGCGATGTGCGAAGAAGCTTTTTGGCTGTGACATTGTCTCGCTGCATCAAGAATTTGATGGCAACCCATGATTGAAGGCTGGCAATCAAAACCGCAGGGACTGTGAGAGTCCAAGTCGCTATCGAATTCGGATCGAGCACGAGAATCGAAAGTGGTACAAGCAGAATCGCGGGGATGACGGCATGCCAGCCTGCGGCAAGACCCGTCGGTTCCTCCCCGGTCAGCATCCTAAAACCTGCTTGTGAATACTGGTCTTTAAATAACCATGCGATTGCCATGAAGTGAGGGAACTGCCAAAGAATCACGATGGAGGTAAGCGCCCAAGCCTTCCAAGAATCAATGCTTCCACCGGCAGCCGTCCATCCAATCATCACTGGGAGCGCTCCGGGTAGGGTACCCACCGCAGTGTTCCACCACGACCAAACTTTCATCGGGGTGTAGACCCAACAATAGATAAACCAAGTTGCAAAACTGACCGCGACTGCAGTTGCGTTCGTACCCACGTACAACAACGTGATTCCCGCAACAAAAAGCAACCAACCAAATACGCTTGCCTCGCTCGTTGTAAGTCGACCGCTAGGTAAAGG
Organism: uncultured Pirellula sp.; assembly: GCA_903820735.1. GTDB lineage: Bacteria > Planctomycetota > Planctomycetia > Pirellulales > Pirellulaceae > JBKCUI01. The sequence goes on along the minus strand of CAIJIZ010000815.1, from coordinate 372 downwards.
CCGCTTCTGAGTTCGAGGCATCTTCGAATCGCGATCGCGTTCGTACCATTGATTCAGAACGCTGGCGCTCGCGGCTACCATGCTTGTTCCGACCATCGCACAAATCCACACCAATGGTGCCACGGAGACATCAAGAACCCTGCTGGCAAAGACAATCGCAACCGCGACCGTCATCAAAATCATTAAGGTGATTCGGGGTTTCGCGAGTACGAAGTAATCTCGCCACGTCGACTTTTCCCAAACGACGACGTTTGGTTGCGGTTGGGTCTCGGCGTGGGTCAAGGTAGTGGCTTTCCAGTAATTATTCGGAGGCTCATCGGGCGGTGACAAATTGCTCATCTCGCTGCAGGTTGCTCCGAAATCCTCTGATTA
>CAIJIZ010000814.1 GCA_903820735.1 uncultured Pirellula sp. | reverse complement strand
GAACTGAGGAATCGGATCGAAGCTCTCGGCATCCGTCGATGGCCTATGTCGAACTGGACTTCTCTTGCGGTCTCAGACGATCCTGCCGGCAACGCTCTGCGACGTTCCTACTTATGGGCACTTACCCGCACCAATCAACCACCAACGAGCAAACAAATCGCCGATAAACTTGATGCTCAAGCCGCTAACTTGCTCTTCGGCTCAGCCAAAGATAACCTCGATATTCCTCTGCTTGAGTCCCTATCAAGCTGGATCGATTCAAATCGCGATCAAATCACCTCACGCGATCAAATGGAATGTTTGACAATCATGCAAACTGTCCTGGGAGATCGCCGAAAAAATCTGCCGCTCCAAGGTGACGCACCCGCCGATTCCATCGATGGCTACCGCGCTGTGCATACCCTGCGAATGAAAGAAGAGACCCGCAATAGCTGGGCCAAGTGGGCGCTGTACTTCGCTCAACAAGCCGAACGAACCGGACAAGTCGGCGTACAAGCCGAAGCGATTCGAACCATGGCGATGTTCGAACCTACTGATCCGAAAATGCTCGAATACGCCTTGGGCCAAATCAACGAATCGACTCACCCGACTTCGGACCTACACATGCTTTGCTGCGCCGCGCAATGCGGAAGCCCTCGCTCCGAAGAGCAATCGATGAAAACCGCTACAGCCCTATGCGACTTGATCCAAAAAATTCGTGGACGGGGTCTCTACACCGATAATCAATGGCCGACTCGAATCAAACAACTAATCGCTGCGTTATTGATGCGTGATCAAGCAGTCGGGGCGGCTTATGCGGCAAAATCTCAAACCATCGAAGCCGATGACTTGGTCGTCATCCAATCTTTTTCTCAAGACATCCAAAACATTATTCGCGAACGAATCCTTCGCGATCTTCAGAACACACCACCCGATCAATGGATCGTCCCGGTTGTGAAATTCGCTTTGAAGACTAACTTCGACAAGATCGCGAATGCAAAACCCGATGACGCGAAGCTTGAACCGGAGCTGCGTGCAACTCTTGTCAAAGGTGCTGCCGCAAATAACACGCGCGCTCTTTGTATGGATCTTCTCGCTGCCAGTCCACAAGATGAAGAGTATGACCTGTACGTCCAAACCCTTGAATCCGACGATCGAGCCGCTTGGAACGGCGCTTGGAAAGCCCTCGAGTCCTTACCGCAAAAACAAACCCTTGCACCTGAGCAAGCCGTCCGCGAATTCCCAATCTTGGCGAAACTACTCTCCGCTTGCCTCAACTCCAACCTATCCCTACCAACCCCTGCCGTCTTGCAACGCACGCGTTTAGCCGCCAACGAAGCGTCTCAACCTTCTCCGCCTTCCACCGATGCTTGGAGCGACTGGGAACCGTACCTATCCTCACTGCTCAACCCCGCTCAACGAGCGAGCTTGATCCTTCCCTCTGCTCCCGTCGACTTCGTCGGGCTTGCAGACTCCATCAAGGGACTTCAAGGGGATGCAGACCGAGGTCAAGTGTTTTATCAAGCGAAATGCGGACTGTGCCACGGCGGCCAAAGTGCCTTGGGCCCACCCCTTACCGGCGTCGCGAAACGATTCGTGACTTTGGATCTACTCCGCGCGATCTACGAACCGAACCGCGACGTCCCGGACCGCTACCGTACGATGCGCGTTCGAACCATCGACGACGAAGTGATTACCGGGTTGATGATCTACAACGCCGCCGACGGCGTTACCCTCCAAGGTGCCGACGGCACCATTTACCGTATCAACGCCGATTCCATCGCGGAGAAAATCAGCTCCAACGATTCCTTGATGCCATCCGGATTGCTCGATGGTAAGGAACCTCAGGACGTTGCAGATTTGCTTGAATACCTGAAAAAACTTTAAACTGCGACTATCCGGTGCGGGCTCTTTTTGAAACACAGAGGCACAGAGTCACAGAGATTGGGGATGGGAAGAAAAAGGGCAAGGGATGGGTGGAACAAGAAAGTCTGGCCGCAGGCCGGAAATCTATCTCTCCGTGTTCTCTGTGCCTCTGTGTTTCCAACTCACGCGCAGTCCTGGGCTCTTTTTTGAAACACAGAGGCACAGAGACACAGAGATTGAAAGAAGGGATGGGAAGGACGAAGGGCAAAAACTCGCAGGATACTCTTTTCTCCGTGTTCTCTGTGCCTCTGTGTTTCCCTTCCCCCTCCCCCCCCCTAAGTTTCAAAACGATCGCTTCGATTCCGTTTTTTCTCCCCAGTGCTCTTCTTTTCCGCGAGCCGCCTGCGTTTCGCTCCCGCCGTCGGCCGCGTCGCCTTGCGCTCGACCACCGGCCGCAAAGCGGCCAAAATCAATTGCCGCAATAAGTCCCTGCAAGCTTGCAGGTTCCGCGATTGCTCCCGGTGAACTTGAGAATGAAGTTTTAAAAAACCTTCGTCAGTAATCCGGTTTCCTGCAAGGTTCTTCAGGCGTATCATTGTCCCAGGATAGATTACTTGAGTCGTATTCAGATCCCAAATCAGCGTCGCTTTGGTGTTTACTTTATTGACATTTTGGCCACCCGGACCCCCACTTCGCGAAAACACCGCTTGCAGTTCACTGCTCGGAATCGTCAAATGCTCGGTAATTACTAAGTCTTCCATCGTTTCCTAATCCCTTCTGACGCCCGGAGGTAGTTATTCATGCTTGCCAGCAAGAAAAACATCACCACTCGTCCGAAGCATATCTTATTGTGGCTTTCTCTGGGACTTGTACTAGCCATCGGTAGCTTAACGGCTTACCAAGCTTACTTTCCCACTAGCCAAATGTTTAGTGATGTTGCAACCGACTTGCCCGAATTCGGTTATTACGCCGTACCTTACGATTTTGACAAACCAGCCGACTCGGAAACGACACCCAAGCCGACTTCGTTGTGGACCAGGACCACAGGAGAAGACTGGCCTCGCATGCTTGGGGTTCACTACGATTCGAAAAGTTCCGAAACGGGAATCTTGAAGGAATGGCCCAAAGAGGGATTAAAAGTTCTTTGGTCTAAAAAAACAGGGACCGGGTACGGCAATGGTGTGGCCGCTTTGGGCCGCTGGTTTCAATTCGATCGACACGGTGACGTTGAACGACTTACCTGTTACGTTGCCGAAACAGGTGAGGAGCTTTGGAAGTGGGAAGCGAAAGTAGTTTACCGCGACGAATATGGCTACAACGATGGTCCACGCGCAAGCCCCCTCGTCGATGAGAAAAGTGTTTACGTCTACGGTGTCACCGGCCGGTTGGCTTGTATCGATATCTTCACAGGTAAAGAACTCTGGAAACGGGAACTTAGCAAAGATTACGGCGTTGTCCCGAACTTCTTTGGCGTCGGCGCTACTCCTTTGGTCTACGGCGATTTGTTGATCACGATGGTTGGAGGAAGCCCCGCACAAGGATTCCTCAAATCAGAACCGTCGATCAATGACCTTCCCAATGCCAAACCGAACGGCACGGGGATGGTCGCCCTCGACAAGAAAACCGGCAAGGAGATTTACCGAGTAGGAAACTACCTCTCGAGTTACTCCGCACCTGTCATCGCTTCCCTTTCGGGAGAAGATTACTGCGTGTCGTTGATGCGTGAAGGTCTGTTAGTCTTTCGACCAAAGGATGGGACCGGCGAATCCTTCTACCCTTGGCGAGCAGCGATGCTAGAGAGCGTCAATGCGGCCAGCCCTGTTGTCTTCGACAACAAAATTTTCATCTCCGAAGCCTACGAGATCGGAAGCGCTTTGCTTGAATGGAAAGACAACGCCCTGAGCCTTTTGTGGAAAGACTCCGGCAGCCGATCGAGCCAAGCGATGAGAACCCACTGGAACACCCCTCTTCTCCATAAAAACCGACTTTATGCGAGCAGCGGCAGAAATCCTCCCGATACCGATATCCGCTGTATCGAGCTGACGGAAGAAATGCCGCCGAAGATCGTCTGGAGCCACCGCAACCGCGATCGCGGTACGGGCCTGCTAGTGGACGACCATTGGCTTTGGCTCGGCGAATTCGGCAAGCTTCATCTCTACTCTCTCAGCGATAACGAGTGGAAAATCCTTGCTGATATGGATTTGCAATCGCTTACCGATCCGGCCAGCCAAGAGCCGTTGATCGAGCCCCCAAGCTGGGCTCCTCCGGTTCTCTCACACGGACTACTTTTTGTTCGCGGCGCGAACCGTGTGGTCTGCCTGGAACTGATCCCTCAAAAGTAATCACCCCCCAAAGGGTAATCAACCATCAGTTCGGTGCTGGTAAATCGCGCGTTTGGAATCGATAGAAACCTACGGCGTAAGCGATCGATCCCAAGAGAATCAACACCGAGATGTACCCCATCGGTCCGAAGGTCTCTTGCCACCCGCTAGCTGCGTCTCCCATGAAAAATCGCCATTGCACTTCCTTGTCGTTATGGATCGCTTGCACCATCCAGTCGGGCTGATAAGCCGACAAAAAAGTCATGGGTTTGACAAACCCCATCCCCGGCGTGGACTTCGATAAGATAAACACTAGCAACTGCGTTACATACAGTCCGATGACAATCCCTAGCGATCGCCATCGATACTGATCAAAGCTGCTGACTAACACAGCGATTCCTAAAATCGCATAGCCCAACGAAAACAAGTTGATCGTCGAAGCGATGAAAGTGGTGGGATCGACCAACTCTCGTAACGGAATTTGACGTTGTTGCTTCTCTATAAATGGATTCGGTAATTCCAACCCCCAACCAGGCAGAGTCCAAGTCGTTCTGGTAGCCATCGGCGTGGAATTCGTCATGATCCCCAACGACAGTCCTGCGTAAATTAAACTGCATAACAAGCACAATCCTAGGACACTGATCACGCCATGTGCAGCGACCAGTTTCCACCTTGGAATCGGCTGCGCTAAAAGCAATTCCATCGTTCCGCGACCAAGCTCTCCGCTGATGACATCCGTACCTCGAGCGATGGCCCACGTTAGCACACACAGCAAGACTACAGGTTCATCGAAGGTTATTCCGATGATGCCGTGATAAGTCAGAAACTGTTCAAGCGGAACTGGTGAGAACTTTTCAAACGCCTTGAATTGCTCGATCAACGGCGCAAAGCCTGATAGCTCGAATTGGCTGATAGTCCAAATGCGAACCCAAGGGAAAAAAAATAGGACGATCGCCAAAGCTCCAAACAAGAGCAGTGACTCGATCATGTACTTCTTGAGCAAAATACGAAACATCAAACGGTCGCCCAATCGCGAAAGGCCCGTTCGTAAATCGCTACCGCTTTATTCAAATGATCGATCGATACCCATTCGTCCTTGCGATGCGCTTGATCAATACTCCCCGGCCCACATACCAACATCCGCTCTAGGCGTTGAAGTACCCCGCCATCTGTCCCGTAACATACAGTCTTCGCCGTAGAGCCACCTACGATTTGCAGCATCTTCTGAATCCAATCGGCTTGTGCTGATACTTCCCAAGGCGAATTGCGACCCTTCTCGATCAACTCCAATCGATGCTCCTTGCAAAGCGCGTGGATCGCTTCCACGATAGGTTGGTCATTCACCCCTGGCATCGGTCTTAAAAATAAAACCGCTTCGGCTAATGCCGTGGTTACGTTTACCGCCAAAGGCTCATTTCTTAAAACCATATTCCAAGAGAGCGTCGGCGGATCGAACTCGTTGTTGTGATATCTTGAATCTCGCTCTGTAAGTTCACGCAGCTCAAGCAGCTTCGACAAGATCGGGATCAAAGCATAGTTCGCGTTTGTCCCTTCCCCTGTGCTTGTATGAGCGCTGATACCCTTCGAGCGAATGATGTAGCCCAAAGTCCCTTTATGTGCTCTGACAACTTGCAGTTCCGTAGGCTCGCCGATGATCCCTACGCACTGGCCATTTACCATCTCATGAAAATACTTCGACCGCTTGTCTATATGCTTGGCTCCATCCATGCCAACCTCCTCATCGGAGCTTACTACAAAGTAAATCGGCTTCGTCTGCTCCTGCGGTTCGATCCTGCTGACCGCTTTGATCGCACTCGCCAACGATCCTTTCATGTCGCAAGTACCCCGGCCGTATAACCTTCCCGACCTCTCCACAGCTTCAAACGGCCCACTGAAACCGGTATCCCAGTCATCCACCGGTACAACGTCGGTATGAGCAATGTACGCTATCCCACCCTGGGAACCGCTGCCTGCAAAAGCCTCCCTCTTGCAAACCAAACTGACTTTTCCCTCACCTTGAACATCGTTGTACTCAATCCACTCGACTTCAAAGCCCAAGTCTTGCAAGATTTCGGCCACCCGCTGAGAAATCGCCCTGTTGCTTTTGTGGCTCACCGAGTCAAAACTCACCAATTCCTTGGTTAATTCCTCGACAGTAACTTTAGTTATCCAAAAGTGTTTCATACGAATGGGATGGGCTTGATGTCTTCCTGCGTGCTAAAATGATTGGGTAAGCCCTGACGATCAGGGTAACTCGTGCGGGAGATCATCCGATGGCTAATTTGGACATGAAAAGCGTTACCTCTCTTATTCTAGGGGGCGGTCGAGGTACCCGTCTGTACCCACTCACGAAAATACGGGCTAAACCTGCCGTTCCGCTCGCTTCAAAATATCGGCTTATCGATATTCCTATAAGTAATTGTCTTCATAGCGGAATCAATAAAATTTATGTAGTGACGCAATTTCTTAGCGTTTCACTTCACCAGCACATTCGCCAAACCTACCGCTTCGACAACTTCGACGGCGGTTTCGTCGAGCTTTTAGCAGCTCAGCAAACGATGGAAAGCGAAACGGCTTGGTTCGAAGGGACGGCCGATGCTGTCCGCAAAAACCTTATTTACTTCGACGATCATAACTGCAAGTACGTTCTTATCCTCAGCGGTGATCAGTTGTACCGCATGGATTACCGCAAAATGTTGCAGACGCACATCGACTCCAAAGCGGACGTCACGATCGCGTCGATTCCAGTCTCCCGTTCGGCTGCACATGCTTTGGGTATCATGCGTTGCGACGATTCGGGTCGCGTCGTCGGGTTCTTGGAAAAGCCTAAAACCAAGGAAGAAATCGATATGGTTGCAATGACTCCTGAATGGATAGATGCCCAAGGCATCCCGTCGAAGGGTCGTGACTGCTTGGCAAGTATGGGTTTGTACATCTTCAACAAAGAACTTCTCTTCGATGTGCTTAACAAAACCAATTACAGCGACTTTGGCAAAGAAGTCTTCCCGGCCGCCATCCGCTCTCGAAAAGTTCAAATCCACCTTTTCGATGATTACTGGGAAGACATCGGTACGATCAAAGCTTTTTACGAAGCGAACTTGTCACTGACGAAACCAAATCCTCCTTTCGATTTGTTCTCAGCCGACAATCCAGTCTACACGCGACCACGATTTTTGCCCCCTACAGTGATCGATGGCGCTACCATCAACGCTTCGCTCGTTGCTGACGGTTGCAGAATCGGTAAAGGCTCTATTATCGAGAATAGCGTCATAGGTTTACGTTGCGTCATCGGCGAAGGTGTGACCATCAAAAACACCATCATCATGGGTGGCGATTACATGGAAACACCGGACGAAGTCCAACGCAAAGCCAAAGAGGGACTTCCTTGCGTCGGTATCGGAGCGGGGAGTTGGATCGAAGGAGCCATCCTCGATAAGAATGCTCGCATCGGCAGGCATGTCCAAGTCGTCAATAATCTAGGGTTAACCGACTCTGACGACTTCGCTCCATGCCACGTTCGCGATGGTATCAGCATCGTCACCAAAGATGCTGTCCTACCTGACGGCTGGACGATGCGGCGAAAGTAATTTGCCAAAAGGAATCGAACAGGGTGTTCCTGTTCTAGATATCTATATTTAAAAATATTGTTGTAGTAGTAGAGGGGCCCTACGAGCTGTAGAAAAAGGCCCCTTACTGACGATTAAGCCAAGTAAAACACTGGATAATCGAGTGCTAAACCAGGGTGGAAAACCTGTTGGAACAGTGGCGAAAACGGTATAGGAAACGTTTGGCAAACCTAGCGTAACAAACATCGCTTTTTTGACTGTTGGTACACCGGGGTATCAAACTACAACTTCAAACAACAAGCAACAGGTTTTCAACGGTCCGATGGGTAGCAAGACGATCCAAGCAGTAGCATTCGACATGGATGGACTCCTGCTCAACACAGAAGACTTATACGAAGAAGTAGGGCAGATACTACTGCAACGTAGAGGCAAGCCTTACCGGGAAGAAGTAAGGCAACGCATGATAGGCTTGCCAGCACCCGAAGCCTTCGGTGTAATCATCGAACACGAAGAGCTCGAGGATACTTGGCAAGAACTCCAAAAAGAAACCGATGAGATTTTCGATGGTATCCTCGACGAACGCCTCCGTTTGATGCATGGGGTAGAAGACTTTCTTCAAGCCATAGAATCCCGCAAGATACCCAAGTGTGTAGCGACGAGCAGCACCCAGTATTTCGCCACGAAAGCACTTCAATTGGTAGGGATCTACGAGCGATTCGATTTCGTAGTAACCGCAGCGGAAGTAGGTAAAGGGAAACCGCATCCGGATATCTACCAAGTAGCAGCCAAAAGAATGGGGGTAGAACCTAGAAACATGCTGGTCCTAGAAGACAGCGAGAATGGAACCAAAGCAGGGGTGGCTGCTGAAGCTTATGTCGTAAGCGTACCGAACAGACATACCCAGCAAGGGAATTTTCACGGAGCGAAGTTGATTGCCAAATCGTTGCTTGACGATGAGTTATGG